>JAESUE010000329.1 GCA_016763235.1 Pseudomonadales bacterium | reverse complement strand
GAAAACGAACGCGATGAAGACCTTGGTGATGGTGCGCCACCACAGGCACCCGCTGGCTACATGGTAATTGTCGATATGATTGGCGCTCCTACTGAGTGGACAATGCGTAATGTAAGCTTTACTGGCCTCGACGGCATGCGTTTTGCGAATGATCCTGAGCCAGAATTCGTTGATATAAACAGTGACAACATTGCTGTTGTAACGCTACAGGAAAATAATCATATTGCGCTGGTTGATCTTGCAAGTGGCAATGTTATTAAGCACTTTAGTGCGGGCACCGTGAATTTGGATCAGATCGATACCAAAAAAGATAAACTCATTGCGTTAACCAGCACATTAACCGATGTTCCGCGTGAACCTGATGGTGTTTCATGGATATCGAACAGCCAGTTTGTTACTGCTGATGAAGGTGATCTTGATGGTGGTAGTCGTGGTTTTACTATTTTCAACACGGATGGAAGCATTGCCTATGCCGCAGGTAACAGCGTGGAACATACGACTGTAAAATATGGCCACTTTCCTGATAAACGTGCTGGCAAAAAAGGCAATGAGCCTGAAAATGCAGAATTTGCTAAATACGGCGATGACAAGTTTTTGTTTATTGGTTCTGAGCGTGCGAGCGTCGCATTGGTTTATAAACTTAAGGGTGAAAACAACGCGCCTAAATTGATGCAAGTTTTACCGACGGCAGTTAAACCGGAAGGACTATTAGCGATACCGCAACGTAACCTTTTTATCGCGGCTGGCGAAAAAGATGATCGTGGCGATAAAATTCGCTCAGGTCTGAGTATTTATCAACTGGCCGAAGACGCAAATTATCCAACCGTGGTATCTAAAAATAAGAGTGATGGAACACCTATCCCATGGGGTGCTTTATCTGGCCTGGCGATGGACCGTGAAAATGATGAGATGGCTTACACCGTTCAGGATAGCTTTTATAAAAAGAGCCGCATTCTCACGCTAAATATTGAAGATGTTCCTGCGAAAATCACTAAAGAAATCATACTTAATGACATGATGGGTCAGTTAGCTATGATCGCCCCATCAATGGTCAACGTTGATAGCACAGTGAACCTTGACCCTGAAGGCATTGCTACACGTAACGAGGGTGGTTTTTGGGTAGTATCAGAAGGCAAGGGTACTGCTGGTAGCATCGCAAAGCCTTTTGAAACATTGAATCTTTTACTTCGTGTTAGTAAAAAAGGTGACATTGAAGAAGTTATTACATTACCTGCGGCGGTGAATGATCGGCAGGTGCGGTTTGGCTTTGAGGGTGTGACTACAGTAGAGGCTGCTTCTGGTGAAATTGTTTATGTCGCTTTCCAGCGTGAATGGGCGGGTGATGCTGATAATCATGTTCGTATTGGTCGTTACGATACTTCAACGGGTGAATGGAGTTTCCTTTATTACCCTATAGAAGCACCACTATCTATTAATGGTGGTTGGGTTGGTTTGTCTGATTTAACGTATTTGGGTAACGAGGAATTTTTGGTTATTGAACGCGATAATCAAGGTGGACCTGACGCGGCAATTAAGCGCCTGTATAAATTCTCTACGCAAGGCCTGACCGCTGTTGCCGACAATGGCGAAGCGCCTGCATTTCCACTTGTTAGCAAAACACTGGTGCGAGATTTAATGTCAGATTTAAACGCAAGCGGTGGTCTCACGCTAGAAAAAGTTGAAGGCTTGGCTATCACAGATCATGGCACTATACTTGTTGTAAATGACAATGATGGTGTAGCTGATTCAAATGGTGAAACGCAACTGATTCGCCTAGAAGGTATTCTTTAACTTTTAAGCAACTTCAGTTGTAAACGGGCCACTTGTATGTGGCCCGTTTTTTTTGTAACAGGTAATGATTATCGTCGTGCTAGAAAACAAAAGTAAGTGCCCATTAATCAGGGTGCTTGCTTGATTTTCATATTCTACGGAAGCAATACTTCCAGTTTCGTAATGGTATCGGCAATTATTTTAAAGTAACCCTGAAGTACGCAAACGTGAGAGCAGGTCTTGCGTCAATGCATCCCTCTCTATTCGAATGTTGAAACGATTATTATTGTTTATAAGAGTGGAGATTATCGGATATGCGTGATTGCAATATGTGATATTTTTGTTTTGTGTTCGGCCAAGATCTTTGCTGAATAGTTACGTTATTAGTTTTTCTCAAGGGCAGCTCTAAAAATAGTAATTTTTTCGTGAGAGCAAGAAAGTAAAATAGCTCAAGACTTGAATATAATATTCAGTTAGGGGGATTTGGAAAAACCTGCGAATAATAAAAAGCATATTAATTCATGAATTGACCCCTTTCTTCTCTTTTTTATTTTCATCTTGCGTAGCAAGTCCTGTGCGTATCGATTATATGGCAATACGCTTGTCAACTGCATGAATTGAATAATTAACATCATTATCCCAAGAGTAAAGCCCAACCTTGGGTTGCAAAGCCACTCTATCTAACACGTGCAAGTTTTTCGAAATATTCAGTCCAATGGCTGAAATTTTATTGTAGGGTTTATCACTGATTCCCCGTCACTTGTCCAACCACAATAAGAGTATGTTGTTTGATTGGCCGCAAATTCAGTAACCATGAAACCCTCAGCAAGTCGTTGCAACCTTCAGTCTATTCAAAACTCCCCGTATGCTTTGGAAGCTTGCTTTGGTCAGTGATATTTCGGCCATAGAATATCTCTAACATTTCTTGGCGCAATCGCTGATTAATATCCAAACGCTCGGCGGGCTCGAAGCTCTCTAGGGTGTCACCAAAGAGGTAGTCTTCTAAATCAAATTTTTTCAGTAGCATTTTGGTGTGAAAAATATTCTCTTGATAGACGTTGACATCGATCATGCTGTAAAGATCTAAGGTGTCGTCCGAAAGGTAATGTTGTATGGAGCTGATTTCATGGTCGATAAAATGTTTGGTGCCATCTACATCGCGGGTGAAGCCGCGTACATGGTAATCCATGGTGACGATGTCGGAGTCGAAGCAGTGAATTAAATAGTTTAAAGCACGCAAAGGGGATATAAGCCCGCAGGTGGAAATTTCGATGTCTGATCGAAAGGTGCTGATGCCATCATCGGGGTGGCTTTCTGGGTAGGTGTGTACGGTGATGTGGCTTTTATCAAGGTGGGCAACGATGGCGTCGGGTAAGGGGCCGGGTTCTTCCCGTGTTTGTGATTCGTCTGGCGGGGTTTCATGTTCGGCGATGAGCATGGTGACACTGGCACCCTGGGGGTCGTAATCCTGGTGGGCTATGTTGAGGATATTTGCGCCGATAATTTTGGTGATATTGGTAAGAATCTGGGTCAGGCGTTCGGCGTTGTACACTTCATCGATATATTCAATATATTTGTTTTTATGCTCGGGTCTTTTCGCGTAACAAATATCGTAAATGTTAATAGTGAGGGTTTTGGTCAGGTTATTAAAACCATGCAGCTTGAGTTTTTTGCTAAAATTTGTCACGGTTTCTCCAGGTGATTAGAGCTTGCATGAGGCTAGAGTCGGTCAGCGCCCTGAAATTGGGGGGTGAAATATAAGCTGTACGGTGGTGCCATCTGGGTCAAAGCAGTAGAAGCTGCGTGCGCCATCTCTATGGGTGCGCGGTTCTTTTGCTATTTTCACACCGTTGGCGTTTAAAAATGTATACCATTGGTCGACGTGTTCAATTTTGTCGATGATAAAACCGATATGGTCGAGCCGCTGGTTTTGTATTGGTGCTTGCTCCGCTGCGCGGTGTAAGGCCAGGTTGTCACAACCTCCGCAGAGGTACACGTTGTCGCTATCGGGTCGCCACTCTACGTTCATACCCAGTATTTCTGTGTAAAATTTTTCGCAGGCTTCCAGCTCTTTTACAAACAGAGCCGCATGGCGCATGCCTGCGAGTTCGGGTGGTGTGGATGTCTGTTCGCTCATAATGCGTCAACGACCTCGTAAGAGTGGCTAATTTCAACGCCGCCGCTGCTTAGCATAATGGAGGCTGAGCAGTATTTTTCTGCAGAAAGCTCTACGGCGCGTGCGACTTGTTTTTCCTTCAATTTATGGCCGCGTACAATAAACTTGAGGTGTATTTTGGTGAATACTGAAGGCACTTCGTCGGCGCGTTCTGCTTCTATTTCAGTGATGCAATCGGTGACATCCTGGCGAGATTTTTTCAGGATATGTACAACGTCGAAGGAGGCGCAGCCACCCATGCCAATTAATAAGGTTTCCATGGGGCGTGCGCCGATGTTGCGCCCGCCGTGATCTTCAGGCCCATCCATGACGATGCTATGGCCGCTGCCTGATTCGCCCATAAAAACGACGTCTTCAACCCATTTTATTCTTGCTCTCATTGCTGCGCCCTAAAGTACTTGGTGTTGTGTAAATAATTGCCAAGTATACCTGTAATTACAGTGTTACGCTCTGTGTGAACTATTGTATTATTGTTGTGGTTTTGGCTTGTTCTTCACGTTGAGCGGCAGCTTTATATCTATGCTTGATAGCAGATACAGATAGGCCCGCTTTATTCTTGCCTGACTTGGCGGGCGTGTTTTGTATTGTGTTGTTAGAGGAAGCTTTTAACGCTTTTATCGGAGAATTTGAGGGCTGTTTAACTGAACTCACCATGAGTTATAGTTATAATCGATGTTTTTGTTGGTGACGGTCGTCGTTAGCCGCTAAAAGCGTAAGTAAAAAGCTGCATTATTTCATAACTTTTTGAGGGCCGGCCCGACTATGGAAGTACTTAACAAGCCCCAGGATCTTGATAGTTTTCTTTCTCACTGTCATCGTCGGAAGTATTCGGCAAAAAGTACGGTGGTACATGCGGGAGATCCATCCGATGCGCTTTATTTCTTGGTGAAGGGTTCTGTCACGGTATTGATTGAAGATGAAGATGGCCGTGAAATGGTATTGGCTTACCTCAATGCCGGTGATTTCTTTGGAGAAATGGGCCTTTTTGGTACTGAGGAAGTGCGTTCCGCATGGATTAAGGCCAGAACCGAGTGTGAAGTGGCGGAGATTAGCTATGCAGGTTTCCATGAGTTAGCGAAGGTTGATCAGAGTATTCTTTTTGCCTTGAGCGGGCAAATGGCCCACCGTTTGCGCGAAACAAACAAAAAAGTGGGTGACTTGGCATTTGTCGATGTGACAGGACGTGTTGCCCATGCTTTGCTGGATTTAAGCCGCCAGCCTGACGCTATGACCCATCCTGACGGGATGCAAATCAAAGTAACACGTCAGGAAATTGGTCGTATTGTGGGTTGTTCCCGCGAGATGGTGGGAAGGGTTCTTAAAAACCTAGAGGCACAGGGTTATGTCTCTGCAAAGGGTAAAACCATGGTGGTTTACGGGACACGCTAGCAGCTCTGTTGATTTGAGTGTTCGTTACTGTCCAGTTTACGCAACACATCAGCTCACGCTCAAGTTCGTGCATAACAGCGTTAAAAAATGATCATTTAGCCATATAAACGCACATTTTTCGCCTTGTTAGGCTTAAATTTGAACGCAATCTGAACTCTTACAGCGTTCGCTGAGGTGCTCCCCATTTACAGGCTAAAAAAACAGCGATTTTAATTTCTCACCGGGGTCTTTGGCGCGCATAAAGGCTTCTCCCACCAGAAAACTATTGACTCCGTGAGCCTGCATGGCTTTGACATCCTCTTGTTGGTGGATGCCACTTTCTGTGACCACAATTCGATCTTGTGGAATGTCTTTTAGTAGCTGGTAGGTGGTTTCTAAACTTGTCTCAAAGTTGTGCAGGTTGCGGTTGTTAATACCGATGAGTTTTAAATCTAAGTCCAGTGCGCGCATGAGTTCTTCGTGATTATGCACTTCAATTAATACATCAAGGCGCCATTCTTTCGCTAAATCTGCGAGCTTTTTAAGCTGAGGTTGCTCAAGAGCTGAGACAATGAGCAGTATGCAGTCTGCACCAATGGCTCTTGCTTCTACTACCTGATAAGGGTCAACAATAAAATCTTTACGGATGACCGGTAAGGAGCAAGCTGCACGGGCAGAGATTAAGTAGTCTTCGTGGCCCTGGAAAAAATCCTGATCTGTTAACACGGATAAACAGCAAGCACCGCCTTGCTCGTAACTCTGAGCAATGGCTGCCGGGTCAAAGGGGTCGCGGATTATGCCTTTGCTGGGTGAGGCCTTTTTGGCTTCGGCGATCACTGCTGCTTGTTTGTTTGCCAGTTTTTGCTCTATCGCACGAATAAAACCTCGCACGGTATCTGCTTGCTTCGCTTGTTTTTCTAGCTCGCCGAAGGGGGTGTGCTTGGATCTCTCGGCGACTTCTTGGGCCTTTCTATCGAGAATTTTTTGCAAGATGGTGGGGGTGGTAGACATGGAGACTCTCTAGGCAATTAGGGGGGCTTATTGGCAGTGTTGGGTGAAGCTGATGAACTCTTCAAACTTGGCGCTGGCCGCACCACTACCCATTGCATCTTCAGCAAGTATAACGCCTTCTTGGAATGAGCTAGCGACGCCGCTGGCATAAATGGCAGCCCCAGCGTTGAGGGCAACGATGTCGCTTGCCCCTTGGCCTTTACCACTAATGGCTGTTTTAAGCATGGCGACGGCTTGCTCTACGTTATCAACGCGCAGTGGGTCAAGGGCGCTGCGAGTAAGGCCAAAGTCTTCTGGTTTGATGATGTATTCGTTGATCTCGCCATTTTTTAATTCGGCAACATGGGTTTCAGCAGCGATGGAGATTTCATCCATTCCATCTGCGGAATGCACCACTAATACGTGACGGCTTCCCAGTGATTTCAATACCGAGGCAATGATAGGCACGAGTTGTTGATCAAATACACCGATCACTTGGTTGGGTGCTCCGGCGGGGTTGGTGAGGGGGCCGAGCACGTTAAAAATGGTGCGTATGCCGAGTTCTTTGCGCGGGCCGATGGCATGTTTCATCGCTCCATGGTGTTTCACTGCAAACATAAAACCTACGCCCACTTCTGTAATCGCCCGGCCTACTAATTCGGGGGCGATATTTAGGTCGGCACCGGCGGCCTCTAAGACATCGGCGCTGCCGCAACTACTGGTGATAGAACGATTGCCATGTTTGGCGACATGAGCACCCGCTGCGGCGCATACAAAAGAAACGGCGGTGGAAATATTAAAGGTGTTGGCACCGTCGCCGCCGGTTCCGCAGGTGTCTACTAAATGGTCGCAGTCGACATGAACGGGCGTGGCCAATTCGCGCATAACGCGGGCAGCTCCGGTGATTTCATCGACGGTTTCGCCTTTGAGTCGTAAAGCAACAAGGAAGCCGCCGATTTGTGCGGGTGTTGCTTTGCCCGTCATGATTTGTGTCATAACTTGCTGCATCTCATCGGCAGTGAGGTTCTCTTGTTGCAGAAGTTTGGGCAGTGACTCGGTGATATTCATAATCGGCTCGTTTATGGGTAACTATTCAGCGCACGCTAAAATTCGTGCATAACGGCGTTAAAAAATGATCATTGATGCGTATAAATTCACATTTTTCGCATTGTTCTGTTCAAATCTGAACGCTTACGTTTATTGTTCTAAAAAGTTGCGAAATAGATGATGGCCGTGCTCGGTGAGAATGGATTCGGGGTGAAACTGCACACCTTCTATGGGCAAGGTTTTATGCTTGATGCCCATGATTTCATGCATGCTGCCATCGTCATTCTCAGTCCAAGCGGTGATATCCAAACATTCTGGCAGGTTTTCTCTTTTTACCACCAGCGAATGGTAGCGCGTTGCTCTGAATGTTTTGGGAATATCTCGGAATACGCCAAGGCCGCTATGGTGGATGGTGGAGGTTTTCCCATGCATGACTCGTGAAGCTCGAACCACTTGGCCCTTGAAGACCTGAGCAATGCTCTGGTGGCCAAGGCAAATACCCAGTATGGGGATTTTTCCCGCAAACTCTTGAATAGCGGCCATAGAAATACCGGCTTCGTTGGG
>JAESUE010000328.1 GCA_016763235.1 Pseudomonadales bacterium | reverse complement strand
TAAGCCGGGAATATTCGAAATACTTTTGTGGGTATTGAGTGAAAGTTGATCATGTCGGCCACGCCAGGATGAAGCCACTTGAGGCGCCGCATCAATAATTCGCGGGGTAATTCCCAATTGCTTTAGTCTATATGCGAGCGCAAGGCCCGCACTGCCTGCACCTATTATTAATACATCTGTCATGCTGCACCCTAAATTATTGGCAACTATTCAGCTCACGCTCAAATTTGAACTGTTACAGAGTTCGCTGAGTCCTTACAATTATTGTTTATTTGATCGCTATTCTGCTCACGCTCAAAGGTAAACACTGACTGTGCTGGTGGCCCATTGGCGTAAAGAACGGCTCATAGTGTGCGCTAGTGTCCGATCTAACCAGTAGAAAAACTGCCAAAAACGCGCTATTTCTGCCATTTTAACAACAAAGATTATTGCTGGGGGTTTATCCAACGATACGAAAAAGAACCTGCGCCTCCGCATAGAGAGTGCCACTATTTTCTCCCACCACGCTTACATCAGCCACATAGGATTCATTGTAAGACCAACGCCCAGTCGCCAATGCGACAAGGGACTCATTTTCAAGCGCGCTGAAGTAGTTAATATGCAGGGAGGGAGTAGAGCCACGAGACATCGCTTGCTCGTTCATGGCCATTGAAGCCATGGCACCCGCGCTGTCACAAAGCGTAGCGATAACGCCATCATCAATCACACCGGCATTATTTAAAATATTCTTATTTGCATCTATGCGAACGACTGATTTGCTATTTTTAACATGCTGAATATTTAAACCCAAATTGGCGGTAAAACCTCGCTGTGCAAGAAGCTGTGCCATTGGGCCAGGATGCCATTCATGAGGATAATAATCTTCAAGCGAAATTTTTGCTGCTGTGCGCTCTTTTTTATCTTCATTAACCTGGCCGTATCGCAATGTCACCAAACCTTTTGACACCACTTTGCCATCTTCGGTTTTTACATCCACATCAACGAAAGCCAGTTCTTTGCCCTTTTTTATTACCACGGCTTCAGCGAGAACTTTTTCACCGCGAGCGGTACTGGTAAAACGTACTGATTGATCCAGGGTGCGAATTTCCCCTTGTTCTTGCTCACTGATCAGCGCAGAAAGCACATGCTTCGCCGCCATATTAATAATGCTCATCGATGCGCCACCATGTAGCGTGCCACCGAAATTTAATGTTACTTCTTGCGCAGGAAAAGCGACGATTGTTTTTTCTTTGTTCCACTCACTTATTTCTAAATTTACGAATTGTTCAAATGCGGACAAAACCATAAAACTACTTCCAGAATTAAAACCATTGTTAAAATAATTACCAGGTCTAAGGCCCAACGCTATAATGCTATCGGCATAGAAAATCCCGTAGGTGGGTACGACTGCATGAATGCAGGAGGGTGATCAGCGCATGGAGCGGTTGCCGAGAACGAAGGAAACCCAACATGATGAATATCCACTATGACACCGGCTTTAAGAGCTAGCGCTCTATTTAATCCCGTAGCCATTTAAATTTAGACACCTAAATCACTCATTGATACCACCATCAATTAAGTGACAACGTTTATTTCGAAATTGTTGGGTTTCACTTCGTTCACCCCAACCTACAGGCTGTGTATTTCGTGATTAATGTCGTATTTTGCCGCAATTCTTAACTCCGAAACTTGCGTTAAGAAAAGTGCCCCTTGATTTTTTCCAGCAATTTACGCGAGCTATATGGTTTCTGTAATAGCTGGCTACGCAAACCTTGATCTAGGATATCTAAACGGCTCTCGTCAGCATAACCACTGGCTAACTGAATTCTTGTTAAGGGGAATTTTTCTTTCACAATTTCAGCCAGCTGATAACCATCCATGCCAGGCATAATGACATCGGAAACCATTAAGTCGATTGATTCTGATGTAAGTATGGATAAAGCCTGCTCTGCTTCAGCCGCACAAAATACTTTATAACCATTCCCTAGTAATATTTCTTCGGTTAATTCAAGCAATGCTGGCTCATCATCAACGATTAGGATTGTTTTATTTTTCGAATTTTTTATGCTTTGTTTTTGATCTTCTTGTTTTATTTTTTTAAGCGCATTAAAACGTGGGAAATACATCACGAATTGACTACCCACGCCCACTGTCGAACTTACATCAATTGCGCCATTGCTTCGTTCAATAAAACCATAGACTTGGCTTAGCCCTAAACCTGTACCATATTCACCCTTCGTTGAAAAAAATGGATCGAATATTTTTTCGAGGGTTTTATCACTCATACCACAGCCGGTATCTGAAATACCAAGTCGTACGTAATCTCCAGCCTCTAATTTAAGCTTCCTGGTATCATGGCCGCCCATTTGTTCGTTGCTCGTTTGAATTGTCAATGTGCCCGTTGATTCCACCGCATGCATTGCGTTGATGCACACATTAATGATGACATTCTCTAAGTCACCACTATCAAGGTTTACATTCCATAGGCCTACACCAAGATCAAGCTCTAGAATTATGCGAGATGTTAGAATTTTCTCCAGCATATTTTTATGATCAAACATTAGGGCATTGATATCAACGGTCTCTGCCGCTGATTTTTTATGCTTAGAAAAAGAAAGCAACCGTTGGGTTAATTCGCTGCCACGTTCAGCAGAACGGGTAATTTGATTAACATATTCTTCTAACTTAACTTGCCCTTTAACCTTCGCCATTAATAATTCTGAATAGCCAAGAATTATCCCTAACATATTATTATAGTCGTGCGCGATACCGCCTGTTAGCTTACCTAATGCATCCATTTTTTGGCTACGATTAAAGATTTCTTCCTTTTGCAAACGCGCAGTAATATCTTCAATTGTACCAATCAATTTAAGTGGCTGATGCTCAGCTGACCATTCAATGACCTTTCCCCTAGCAAGCAGCCATCTGTATTGCCCATCATCAAATAAAAGCCGATAAGTATTTTCATAATAAGGAGTCCCACCAACAATGTGCTCGTTTGCCATTGCAAGGCAACCCTCAAGATCATCTGGGTGAACACGTTTTTCCCAATCAGCAAACCTGTTATTCGCTTCGTCTTCTTTAAAGCCTAATATTTTTAGCCCATTGGGTGAATAAGTGGTTTCATTGGTAACGAAATCCCATTCCCATACGCCAGATTGGGCAGATTCGAGTGCAAATTGCCAGCGTTGCTCAGACACACGAATTTTATTTTCAGCTTGTTTACGTTGTTGAATTTCAGCGGAGAGTTCTTTTGTTCTCTCTGCAACACGAAATTCCAAATCTTCTTTATAGTTTTCCAGTTCAATTTCAAGCTGTTTCGCTTTTATTACGTTGGAAATAACCAGCGGCAATAAATTAAGGTAATCACCCTCGATATCTTTTATCAAAAAATCAGATGCACCTGACTTCATTGCTTTGATGGCAGTTCCAACATCATTGCTGCCGGTGATCACAATAAAGGGCATCGAATGTGGAATAACAGGCAACACATCAAAGGCAGTTCCATCTCCCAGGTCATGATCAACTAGTACAATATCAAAATCTTGTGTGTTTTCCAGTACCGCTAGCGCCTGTGCGACTGACCCTGCTATGGCACACTCATAATTGGGCTGTTGTGTTTTAATATAGTGTTTAAAACTTAATTGGTCAGTGAGGTTATCCTCAACGAGCAGTACTCTGACCCTATTATTATTTTTCATCAGTTTCCCTGCGCAAACCTATGGCTGCTCGCTTAACGTCCAGTAAACATCTATCACATGAAGTACATCGACAAATGACTGTGGGTCAGTTGGCTTAATGATGTAGCCTGCTACGCCCAATCCAAAGCTTTCGAATTTATCTTGCTCTTCTTTTGATGATGTCAAAACCACCACGGGCAGCACTTTCAGTAAGTCATTTGATTTAATAATGCGTAAAAATTCAATGCCGTTCATTTTTGGCATATTCATATCTAGCAGAATAAGACACGGCCTTCTAT
>JAESUE010000327.1 GCA_016763235.1 Pseudomonadales bacterium | reverse complement strand
GCTGAAAAGCGTCGTAACAGAGAAGGCGTAGGATTGGTTTTAACACCTTTAAAGACGTAATCCTGCTCAGATTGATCAACAATAAGAACCCGTTCATGTTTATCTAGCTGTGGTAAATCAAGGGGGCTACCGCTTTCTAAAGAGTGTGCAAGCGTATTCCCATTTTCATCAAGCAAAGACATTCTCAGCGGAATAAAAAATGGATCTTTGTGCTGTTGATTTGGTGTCGGCTTTGTATTTTGTTTTACATGCAGGGTATAAACCTCTGCTTGCGCATCATAATGATCACTAAGAGATAAATGTGGCGTTCCGGCTTGCGTGTACCAGCGCCTGAATTGCGCGAGATCAGCGCTATTCGCTTCTTCCATTGCACTAACAAAATCATCCGTTGTAACCGCCTGACCGTCGAAACGTTCAAAATATAAATCACTACCCCTTCTAAAGCCCTCTGCGCCGACAATGGTATGAATCATCCGTACAACTTCTGCACCCTTGTTATAAACCGTTGTGGTGTAAAAGTTATTCATTTCAATATAACTTTCAGGGCGAATAGGGTGAGCCAAAGGGCCTGCATCTTCTGCAAACTGCACTGTTCTTAAATAGGTAACGTCTTCGATACGTTTAACTGTACGCGAGCCCATATCTGCGGAGAACTCTTCATCACGAAATACGGTAAAGCCTTCTTTGAGGCTGAGTTGAAACCAGTCGCGACAGGTAACCCGGTTACCACTCCAGTTATGAAAATACTCATGCGCTACGACACCTCCTACACGTTGAAATGCGGCATCGGTTGTGGTCTCTGGGTTTGCAAGAACACAAGAGGTATTGAAAATATTAAGACCTTTGTTTTCCATTGCGCCCATATTAAAGTGGCTAACCGCCACAATCATATAGATATCCAAATCATATTCGCGACCGTATACATCTTCGTCCCACTTCATGGCATTTTTAAGCGAGAGTAATGCGTGGTCACACTTATCCAGATCATCTGATTCAACGAATAACTGCAACAATACATCGCGGCCACTCATCGTTGTAAAATGGTCTTCTTTTACCGCAAGATCACCAGCAACCAAGGCAAATAAATAACATGGCTTCTTAAAAGGATCTTCCCAGCTAACCCAGTGCCGATCTCCAGTTAAATCCCCACACGCCATTTTGTTCCCATTAGATAACAGGATTGGATAGGCCTTTTTATCTGCTTCTATTCTGGTCGTAAACTTAGACATAACATCGGGTCGATCAAGATAATATGTTATGTGCCTGAAGCCTTCTGCTTCGCACTGTGTGCAGTACATCCCGTTGGATTGATAAAGACCTTCTAGCCGGGTGTTATTGTGAGGCTGTATTTCTGTTTCAATTTCTAATACAAAAGAGTCAAATTTAATTTCTAACTCTAATAGTTCGCTCGACAACTGATAATCAGACTCATTGAGAACCTTCCCCTCAAGTGTTATCGAGCGTAAGACAATATCTTCACCACCATTTAAAACCAGGCTCCGCGTTGCATTACTCTTTGCCTCGGGGTTTTGCCGCATTGTGAGACGGGACTTTACAACAGTTTTTGAATCATGAAGATTGAAATCAAGCTCAGTTTTATCAATTAGAAAAACAGGCGCTTCGTAGTCCTTGAGATAAATGGGCTTTGGAGAAATGTCATCGTTCATTTGTATTTCCTTATAATTCTTTGGGCTAAACAGCTAGAGCATTAACTCCGCAACATAGCCGGTATATTTCCGAATATTTATAACACCTGTATCTAATATTAAATATTGCCCTTTGATTCCCATTAACGTGCCTTCAACCAGTGGATTCTTTTCTGCATTGAGGCTGACAATTTTTTTAGGGTATTCTAAAACTGGGTATTGCAGTGAAATGGGTATTTCGTTTTCAAGTGGCTCTAGAGTGAATTCTTCGACCTCTTCCCATAATTGTTCTAGATCTGACTCACAGGTATCAATTAGTTTGTCTCTTTCTTGCTGTAAATCAAGAATGGGCACATCACCTTTCAACATTGTTCGCCAATTTGTTTTATCTGCCACATGCTCAGCGAGAATAATCTCAACAAGCCCCGAATGCAGGCGATTGTTCACGTGAAAAATAGGCAGAGCCTGAACCGCTCCTTGGTCAATCCAGCGAGTGGGAATTTGAGTATTTCTGGTAATACCAACTTTCAAACCCGATGAGTTAGACAAATAGATGGTATGCCCTTGCATACAGTATTTTTCTGCCCAATCTGGATCACGACAGGTTCCTTGATCAAAGTGACAAGTTTCAGGCTTAACGATACACATATCACACTGTGCAAGTTTCTTAAAACACGGGTAGCAATAACCCTGACTAAAGCTTTTTTTTGTTTTGCGATCGCAATGAATACAAAATATTTCACCGGAAAATTTTAGCTGTATGGTCTGACCAAGGGATTCATTCAGTGGGATTAAATCTTCTCCATTTACAAAGGTATAAGAGACCGGTGTATCGGCATTCACATCGATGCTGGCCTGCATCTTGCGGAGCGTAGCATTCATTCAAAACCTACATTATTGGATTAAGGTGCAAAGCTGAAACATTAAAGTTTATTTATTTTGCAACTATTCAGCGAACTCTGTAAGTGTTCATATTGCGTTCAAATTTGAGCAGAACAAGGCAAAAAATGTGAGTTTATACGCACAAATGATCATTTTTAAACACTGCTAT
Source organism: Pseudomonadales bacterium (assembly GCA_016763235.1). GTDB lineage: Bacteria > Pseudomonadota > Gammaproteobacteria > Pseudomonadales > UBA3067 > UBA3067. The sequence goes on along the minus strand of JAESUE010000327.1, from coordinate 10,628 downwards.
GCACGAATTTTAGCGTGCGCTGAATCATTACTTTATTTAAATATTGCTTATTTGAAATCGATCACCTGTATATCGTCATCGATTTGCGCATCAAGTTGATCAAAATTGCTCACTTCTTTCTTTGTATTGTAAATATATCCGACGCGTTCATCGAGATGAAGATTTTGATTACCGTAAGCAATAGTGGCTTGCAAACAGATTTCTCTTTGTTCATCACTGAGTTTTACGCCGTTAGGCCACTTACCCAGCTCCACTGCTCGTTTTATATTTTTAAATATTTCTGGGGTCATACTGGCAATAAGGTCGTCGTAATTCATAGTTCTTAAATATCTCTTTAAATGAGCTAAACCGTTAATTGGCGTGATCAAAAAGCGGCTGGAATACGTTACAGAGTTGAGCTCCAACCTAATTTAGACCGGCAGGCTTCGTAAAAGCTATAACTCATCGGGTGGATAAGTTCGAGCTTATGCGGTTTCTTACGGATACGGATAATATCGTGGGGGCTCACTTCGATCCCCGGTTGTCCATCGCAATTCACCTGCGGATTCACAACGGTTTGAGGGCTAACGACAATTTTTATTTCACTATTACCATCAATCACAATTGGGCGACTGGTTAAAGTATGGGGAAACATTGGCACAAGAACCAAGGCATCGAGCTTGGGGTGCATGATCGGCCCGCCCCCAGAAAGAGCGTAAGCGGTAGAGCCGGTAGGCGTAGAAACGATCAAACCGTCGGAACGTTGCGTGTTTACATATTCACCATCAATGTACAGCTCCAGCTCAACCATGCGTACTGACTTACCGCGATTGATAACGACGTCATTCAGGGCATGGCCTTCACTCACCAGCATCCCGTCGCGGGTTATTGATAATTCGAGAAGAAAACGTTTTTCACGGGTGTATTCCCCTGCAAGCACCTCTGCGACCTTCGTCTCGATTTCATCAGGGGCTATATCAGCCAAAAAACCCAAGTGACCACGGTTGATTCCAAGCACCGGGACGCTATGACGCACTAGCGCCCTAGCAGCACTTAACAAACACCCGTCACCACCCACTACAACCACAAGGTCGCAGCTCACACCCATTTGCCCCGGTGTGCATATTTGCAAACCACTATCGGGGATAAGTTCGGCCAAATCAGGCGATATAATAACGTTTACATTAGCGCGTAATAGAAACTGTTTTAAAGCCAGAACGGTCTCTAGGGCCTTATCACTATTCCTGCGGCCAATCAGCCCTATATTTCTGAATTCACTCATAAATTTCGGATCGTTTATATTATTAGGAGTTGAAAAAGGGGGATCATAAAACCGTAATGATAAAACAAACTAGCGGTTAGACACCAGCACGCTTTTACCCGTACCAGTAAAGGAGGCCTGCCTTTGCTAAAAGGTGCACCACAGAAGGAGCTGCGTTCAAATTAAAACTGCGCCCAGTATGATTTAGTGACTAATAGAGCCACCAGAATAGCCACCTTTCAATACATACACTTCAAAGCCGGCCTGAGATAACAAATAGGTCGCTGCAGAACTGCGGCGTCCGGTGTCACAATACACAATATAAGGTGTTTTTTTATCCAGCATGCGCATTTTAAGCCGCAATAGATGCAATGGCATATGCGTGCTATCGTCAATATGGCCGCAGTTAAACTCATCATCCAAGCGTACATCAACCCACTTAGCACCCTGCTCTACCATTTCTAGCGCATCGCTGAACGTTAATTCAGACACTACCGGCGACTTCAACAAAGCATCAAAATGCTCTTTGTCTAAGCGCATAAGTGTACCGTTACTGAGGGCTTTGATTGAGGCATTTCTGGGATTATCGGAAAGCAGAGCATCCTCTCCGAAGCTGCCGCCTTCACAAAGCGTTGCTACCTGATTGCTTCCAGTACCCGAATCAATAATAACGGCAAATTCACCAGACTTAATATAGTAACAGCTGTCCCCTTTTTCGCCTTGATTAAAAACAATATCGCCGTCACAAACATCAACCCGCTGAAATTCTTTGAAAATATTAGTGATATTTCCAGGAGGAACTCGGTAAAAGAGATCGGTGTGTAATAGCTTAATCATCCAGTCTGCATCGTCATCAAAATCACGATTACTGGAAATATCCAAAACAATATAGCCTGCAGTTTGATCCCAGGCCAATAGCGTATCGTAGCGATAACTGTCGATACTAATGTAACTCACATCGCTAAGTGCTTTGGCTGTTACCTGCCGAGGTTGGCTGTGAGCGACTGGATGCCAGCTATCTCGCGTTCCGGCAGTAATTACCTCGCTTTTTCCATCTTTATTTATTACCTCTAATTCGCCACTTAATAAATATATCGTCGCATCATCTTTATCACCAATTTTGAAAAGCGTTTGCCCGCTGACGAGATACTGCACTTCTTGGTGATTCAGAAAATCCGCAAGCTGGTCTGTATGAACAGTCGTGACAGGAATAAGCGCCCCTAGGTCGAGTTGTTCCGCCTGCTCTTGTCTTTGATCTGACTCAATCATACCAATACCTTATTTATTACCGCATACGTCTATATTAAAAAACAACTTAATTCGTAGTGATGAACACATACGCAACAATCGCATTAAACAAAGCGAGTTCTTAGTTTTTGCATCAACGGCTCCATTCCCCTTACACCTTGCAACCCCCCTGTATGGATAAGCAAAACACGAGACCCGCTGGGAATGATCCCTTCGCGTATTAAATCGTGAACCGCATAAAGCGCCTTACCCACATATACCGGCTCAATAGGAAGGTCAGTAGCCGTGCTAAACGCATCCATAAACCGAACAAGATCAGGCGTTAGCTTAGCAAACCCACCAAAGTGATAATCATGAAATATCTGCCACGAATTATTGAATGCAAACGGTTCAGCACCTTCGTATTCACTATACCCTGAGATTAAGTCTAGTACATTTTGATGCAAATACTGCGCACCCTTTAAGGCTGAGATACCAAAGACCTTGCAGCGACCTTGTGCTCCTAAAACAACGCCTGCAAGTGTTGCCCCTGTTCCACACCCCATTACGATGTAATCCGGTTTTCGTGAGGGTTCTTCCCATAAGTCCGACACTATTTCTTTGCAGCCCTTTACGCCGAGCGTATTGCTCCCTCCCTCAGGAACCAAATAAAAATCACCAAATTCTGCATTAAGAGATGAAAGTAGTCTTGAATCGGTTTTATCACGGTAAGATGCACGTGAAATATATTTCAAGCGCATACCATAATCTGATATATCCTGAAGGGTCGGCCCGTATTTTAATGGATCCTCACCCCGCACCACGCCAATTGTTTCAAAACCAAAACGCTTTCCTGCAGCGGCCAAAGCATGAAGATGGTTTGAATAATACCCACCAAAACTTAATATCCGTTTATAGTCATTTTCAAAGGCATGAATGAGATTATATTTCAGCTTGAACCATTTATTGCCCGATAGCTCTTCATCGATCTGATCCAAACGCATCACATCAAGATCAACACCGTAACGACAACACAAATCACTATGAACTGTTTGTATTTTTATATCTGGACGCTCAGAAATTTCTAAAATCGTACTGTTCATAAAAAAATACTCGAATCAAAAATAATTCTATTCTTATCTATACCCTATAAATCACACTGGGTGGCATTACTATTGAGTCAACACCACATTATCGAGATAAACGAAACTCGGCGCTGAAAGCTTAGAAAAAAAGAAACTCAAGCGCCGAATATCGGATAGATCAAGCACCCTATTTTCAGGCCCTTCTGCAACGTCGGTCAACGCAATATGAATAGTATTATGGCCAGGATTAAGTGAGTAAACGCTGTTATATCGATTATCGTAGCCGCGTCCTATTTCCATCGCGTAGCCATCTTCAATTTTCACATTTAGACGCAGGGGATATTCATTAGGGTTATGGAAATCAAATTTTAGATCGCTATAACCCGACCAGTCTGGGTGAAGGCCAACACCGGCAATTCCTGTGAAAGTATCTGTATTAAGTGATATTTTTAAAACGTGATTTTTGTTTTTTTTACGGTCTGTTGAGCTATTTTGAGGGTAGGCAGGGCTTTCAAATAAATACCTCTCGTAAGTTCCATAATTCCAACGAAATAATTCCCTATCCGTCTCAAAATTTGCCAGCACGGGTATAGATTGCACCTGATTCCAGCGGTCTAATGCTGCCTCTAAAAGGGGATGCAGCTCAAATAACGCCCAACACAGAGTAAACAATCCTGCAAGCCTCCGGTATTTTTTAATATAATTATTAGAAAATAGAAACGCCTGACAAATAATAACCGTGCCGAGCACATCTTTTCTAAGATCACCAAGCGAAGCCTGTCGACCAACCATAGACTGGATAACTTCAATTCCAGCCGCCAATATGAAGATCAAAAAAAACAATTGAAAGACCACAAAAACAGGCTTACCAAAAACCTGAATTTTTGTTCTCACATAAGGTAAAAAAGCAAACGTTAGCAGCATAAAAAATGGGAAATGCCCAGCATCCCATAGACGTTTTTCTAATAGCGTGTGCTGACTGGCTGAATGTGCGGTAAAAAAAAGGGGCGTTAAAGCCAATAAAACAATAAGAATTATTTTATTCTGAGTCATACCCAAGCTCGAGAAAGCTTAAAACTGCTCTCTTCTAATGGTTGCACCAATTTCATGATCCTTTAGCTTGCAAAATAAACAAATTAGCAGTTGCACGTATTATCAGAAACCAAGGATATTTAAGCATAAAAACCCTTATTACGTCTGGCAAAATAAGGGCGACACATAAACTTTTCAAGCTAAAAACACCCGCATTAAAACAACAGACCCACCCACATAAAACATCTTAGACATACTTGACAGCTAAGCGCTTAGAAAGACATCTTTGTTTGTTTTATCACCAATCTAATGCAATAATAGCCATCAAAAGGCGTAGAGGGCTTATCTTCAGCTTAAGGTCGGTTAAAACAATGCTTTTCATTCAAGCCAGCAAGAACACAACATTATCTGATCTATTTTAACGACTCAACTCACGCTCAAATTTAAACAGCTACAGAGTTCTCTGAGTCGTTACTATATTTTTACTGCCTAATATAAAATGACCTTATTCGCTATATTTCCTAAATCTCGACAAATTGAGGCTATCTCCATGAAAACCAGTGTATTCCTTACTGTATTTAGCAGTGTATTTCTGATGGCATCCAATGCCGTAGCGGAGCAATACCCTAAACCTGAGCAACGCATGGTTCCATTAGCTCTGGAGTGTCGCTCTCCGGGAGTGATTGCACTAACATTTGATGACGGGCCTTCTGCTAACTATCCTCAAATTATTGACACTTTCGAATATCACAATGCTAAAGCTACTTTTTTCATGGTTGGCAGTAAGCTCGAAAAACAGCACCATATTGATGAAGCAATGCTTGCAGTAAACGCCGGCCATCAAATTGAAAATCACAGTTGGGATCACCCAGATTTTACCACCATATCAAATGCGCAAATCACCTCACAAGTCGATAAAACCAATGAAATTTTATGGACTACACTGGGAGTCGTTCCGCGATTCGTTCGACCACCTTACGGAAGAATCGATGTGCCCAAAGCGATGCCAATTTGGGATATGGACTATGGTATAGCTCTATGGAATATTGACAGTGAAGACTACCGCAAAACATCGTTGTTGTGGGGGCCAGGCAAGGTTCTCGATAAGATTAATGGCATTTTAAATACATCATCGCCCAGTGAAGATTCCTTTATAATCCTACTGCACGACGCCAGTGACACAAGTATAGAAAAACTAGGGGATATCTTAACAACAATAAAGGAGCATGGTTATTCGATTGTTACGTTAGATGAATGTGTAGATAATAAAGGCCTCTAATAGCTCTATATGCACCCTCGGCAGGTTGAAAAACGATATTAAACCCCTTTAGCGTGTAAAACCTGCCTTCTTAATACCCCTCTACCTTGTATTCTATCGGCAACCTCTCGTAACTCAAAAATTCAAGTTAAAATGCACCGTCAAATATCACTGCCTAACTTCTAGAATAGGTTCTGTTTGGCGACAACGCATCACTTACGGCGGATTGTTTCAAGGATAAGCTGAATGTCACTGCTTTTAATTATGAGTGTTTCTGTAACACCTAAGCCTGTTAACCGAACATATATAATACATAAACCGGTTGCTGCTATTGCGTAGGATAGCGTTGAGGCAAGAGCAACTCCAGCCATCCCTAGCGAATCGATTAAAGCAACGTTAAGAACAACATTTATAATCACTGCTATTCCAGAAATAATGGAAACCGTACCTGGCATATTCTGCCCCAACAAGTCCAAACGAATCAAACTGCAATAACTCAAAAAAACGATACCTGGAAGTAATAAGAGTAACGGCTCATACGCGGGAAGATAGGCTTCACCAAAAAGAATATAAATTAGCACCTTCCCCGTTATAGCAAAAATAATAGCAAATACAATCATACAAGACACAAGTGTTCTCAACACGATAGGCGTCACCATGTTCTTTTCTTTACTGCCTTTTCTCATTAGAAATGAATACATAGGTATAGCTAATGAATTCGGTAGCACAAGCAATAATTCAGCAGCTGCCGTAGCCATTGCATAGTAACCAAGAAACTCAGCCCCCAAAAAGCTACTCACGAAGAGAAAATCAATTCTTAACAGTAGTTTTTGAAAAAGCGTATCAAAATGCCCTCGAACTCCGTAACCTAATAAATCTTTTTGCAAATCACGGTTAAATCTAATCGGAAAGCCCTGCTTAAGAAAAACCACTGTAAGTATTGCCAAGATACCCAACGAACAAAACCAAGCCCATGTAGCGGCAATCAGTGGATCAACATCAAATACACCCCATAAAAAAAGAAATAGCACCAGAGGTGTCATTGACTCAAACAAGCTCAGGATATTTACTTGGCTAATACGATGCAGCACATTGAGAATATTTATATTAATATATTTTATCAGCATTAAAGGGATAGAAAATGCAATAAATAAACCAAAGGTTTTAATAGAAATAGAATAATCTTTTACTAGCCAAGGCTGCTCAATAAGGAAAAAACTCGAAGCCATAAGTATTAGGCTGATACAAACGATTTGCGTATTAGTATTGGCGACTATTTGTTTGAGGGTGCCAGACTTATTGGCAACATGGTAGGCGGCTGAATTACTTAGGCCAGCATTTCCGGCTGTCATTATAAGCTCTGGAAGACTACAAATAAGTGCAAACAGCCCCCTATCGGCGGGACCAAGTATGCGGGCCAACAGAGCATTTCTTACCAAGCGGAATAGAATATTTAAGAGTTTGGTAAATAAGCTCTGAGAGAAATGGCGGAGAAATACTTTTTTATCTGGCTTCTTAGTTTCTATCGGTTCCATTGGATTACGTATTCCTTATCGCAACACGCATTAAGCGATAGTTAAGCCAACCCGAATCCAATGCAAGATTTTGATGTACGTTTATCCGCGGTACTTGCATAGTGTTGTTGGAGTCAAGCTTCCAAACCCCCGCCTTAGTGGTCAACCCAAAATCATAATTTTCTTTCACAAGCTCAAGCGTTAAATCATTAAAATCACCATAGGGGTAGCAGAATACATTCACATAGGACAGACCCTTTTGGGTGATTTCAACCTTTGAGAGCATCAACTCATGTTCCTGCGCATCTCGAGGTAATAGACTGAGTCTAGGATGACTAATTGAGTGTGAGCCGAAGCTAATATGATAATTCGACATCTCCTGACATTGAGACCAGCTTAGCCCGTGCTGGGCTGAACTTTTATTCGCAATAGTCAGCGCTTGTTCAGTAATAACCTGTGCATGATCATAGTGCTCATGCTTAATCGTATCAATAATGCGGTCCGCTTCCCAAGAATTAGCCAAGGGAGTTGTTAAATATTGGTTTAGCATCATGGCTAAGTTTTCTCGTTGCGAGGCAGTAAGCGCCTCGTCTAGCAGAGTATCCCCAAGTTGCTGCCACCAAAAACCAAGGGTAGATCCTATATAATCTGTACTTAAAAATATGGTTGCCGGGATGCTGAGTTCCTTTAAAATAGGGAAGGCATTGGTATAATTATCATACCAACCATCGTCAAAAGTAATGCAAGCATAAGAAACCTCTGGATCGAGCGTGCCTGCACTACTTTGCTTATGCTCAATAAGTTGTTGTAGCGAGATTATATTGAATTGCTCCCTGATCCCTACTAAAAAATGGCGTAACGCAACATCACTTACCGCAATAGAGCGTTGAAAATGCGTACATTCGAACTCTTTTTCCGTTAATACGCGATGGAAGGTAAAAACAACACACCTCCCCGGCAAATAATGTATCTGAAGAGCTCGTTGACTTATTCCACCAAGCCAACTTTTTATCGACGATCGCTTTATCAACGGTTTTCCTCGGGTGACCAAAAGGTAAAACGCTTTCCTAGCAAAAACTGTACAATCCCTGAAGCCAAGCCAAAGCTACTCAAAAGAACAAATCCAGCCATAGAGAATGATTTTGGTAGTCGCCTTCCATTATCAATTAACCCGGCTACCGCGCAGAGATAGAAGCCTATTTGAAGAGAAAATAACGCAATATAAAAACCACCATTGTGTAAAACAAAAATATTTACAGGCAATAACAATATCGCAAAAAAAGGAACGAATCTCCTGATTAATTTGTGACTAAAAAGACAAAAAGAATATACCCCGTACCTGAATATATTAAATAACTCTCGACGCCGCCAAAGACTCGTCATTCCTCTCACTGTCACGCGTATACGCCGACGCAATTGGTTTCCGGCATTATCTACCCCATCATCATAAGCAACTGCAGTTTCTTGGTAAACGAGAGATTGGCCATTGATTATGGCACCCGTACTAATATAGAAATCATCCGTTACGTCCTGAGGCAGGTCTTGATAGAGAACCCTACGGATAGCAAAAATACCCCCATCGGCTGAGACAGCATTACCCAGTTTGGTTTCGCACTTTCGAATAAATGCTTCATATTGTCGATAAAGTCTGTCACCAATACCAAGGTGTTTTGAATTTTTTCTTATGCTTAAATGGCCGGAAACAGCGCCCACTGAGAGCAAACTAAAAGGTGAGATAAGACGCATAAGCGTATTTTCAGTCCATTCATTGTCGGCATCACTAAAGACTATTATTTCTTTAGTTGACGACGCCACTCCAGCGTTAAGAGCTGTAGCCTTCCCTCCTCTGGGAAGGCTAAGTAGGTTTACTCTTTGATCATCATAGTTTTTAACTATTTCAGCAGTTCTATCATCGGAACCATCATCCAAAACCCATATATCAAAATCCGAGCTCGGATAAGTCTGACTCAAAAGAGAGTCTATTTTTATAGCGATATTTTTCTCTTCATTATAGGCGGCGACAAGAACACTCACCGAAGGTCCGGTAGATATCGATTGCGGAAGTTGCTGATATCGCGAAAAATACGGTGTAATAATAGCCAACAACAATGGGTAACCGATATATCCGTAAATACAAATAGAGATCAGAAACCAGAAAAGAAATTCCATATAGTAACCTTATGATTTTTGCATTTGCACTAATTCGAGCAACACTGACCAGCCAGCGATATGGAACCTTAGCCAATACAATAGAGTGAATTGGAAGAGCCTACTATATGGGCGACGGCTTGCTCTATTTTTTACACTAATTACGAAGCTTGGTAACAGTGATATAAATAGGGTTCCCATTGCTAACATCGGGCTGCTAAAACTGACAAAATATATGATGCCAAGTAATAGAACTAGATGACCAATAGAAATCACTGGGAACCGTAATAAACGAACACTCAAACCCTGGCTTTTAATGATGCTGATGTGGGAGTGCTGCCTCCAATATTCTTTTTTTATCCACTCTATAAACGTTCTTTCATAACCCAAATGGAGCATATTTAGCCTAGGGTCAGATAAGACCATTGCACCCGCTTTCTTTAGCCGAAGTACGAAATCTTTGTCTTCACCCGTAATTAGCGCCTCGTTAAAGCCCCCCACTTTTTCGAACCAATTCCTATGAAGACCTATATTACGACCCGGTAAGCTATCAACCAGCATTATTTTGCTTCGCTTTGCGCTTGCTCTCAGCCCCCAAATTTTGGCAAACCAAGGTGCGTCTCCTGGTACGTTATCGACAAAACCAATAACATCTGCAGAGTTTATTGTGTTATTTGAATCGGTATAGTCATCCAATGTCGTCAACCAGTCACTGGGTACTTTTACATCTGAATCTAAGAATAGTAGATACTCAGCATGACTGTGACGAGCGCCAATATTACGAAGCGTTGATATCTTCACATCCGGAACATCATATACTTTGACCCCAAACGTTTTGGCATATTCCTGGGAACCATCAGTTGATCCATTATCCATAAGTATAACCTCGACATCCTGTCGACCGGCAATTGCGTCAAAAACACTTTTCAAGGTGATGTTTAACCGTGGAGCCTCATTAAAACATGGGATAATTATTGCGTATTTCAAGCGTCTACCATTAATGTTTTTTTCTTTGCGAAGGGAGGTATTTCTGGGCGAGAGAAACAGTCAGATAATGCCAATAGAATCCAAAAATATTTGTTATTAATGCCCGTCAGGAAAAGAAAAAATAATACAATTGCAAT
>JAESUE010000326.1 GCA_016763235.1 Pseudomonadales bacterium | reverse complement strand
TCGCTACATTCTTGCACAAACGTTGCTCTGCTTTATGTGCGGCTTACCCTGGCGTCTTACAATTTAATCGGAGTTTTCATGGAGATGGATGCGTAATTCTTTTGGCATGGAGAATACGACATCTTCTTTTTCGCCTTCCAGCTCTTTGGCAGAAATACCGCCGTATACTTTAAGTTTGTCCACAACACCCTGCACGAGGCTCTCTGGGGCAGATGCGCCAGCAGTGACCCCGACAGAGCGGATATCCTTCAGCCACGATTTATCAATTTCCTCAGCATTATCAATTAAGTAGGAGGTGGCACCACAGCGCTCTGCTAATTCTCGTAAGCGGTTGGAATTAGAGCTGTTGGGAGAGCCCACTACTAAAACCAGGCTGCACTCCAGGGCCAAGGTTTTTACCGCGTCCTGACGATTCTGGGTGGCGTAACAGATGTCATCTTTGCGCGGCCCGCTAATGGCTGGAAAGTGTTCTTTTAGGGCGCGAATAATTTCTGTTGTATCGTCTACCGATAAGGTGGTTTGAGTGACATAACTTAAATTATTGGGGTCTTTGACAACGAGCTTGGCGACATCTTCACAGTTTTCTACTAAATAGATATCTCCGCTGCTTAACTCGGCATACTGCCCCATGGTGCCCTCCACCTCTGGGTGTCCGGCATGGCCAATAAGAATTAATTCACTGCCTAGGCCACTTTGGTGCTGCACTTCTTTATGCACTTTTGTTACCAGTGGACAGGTGGCATCAAATACACGCAGATCCCGTTCTTTGGCCTCTTGCTGCACCGCTTGGGAGACGCCGTGGGCGCTAAAAATGACGAGGTTTCCGTCGGGCACTTCATGGAGTTCATCGACAAAAATAGCGCCACGGTCGCGCAAGCTATCCACAACAAATTTGTTATGAACGACTTCATGGCGCACATAAACGGGCGCACCATAGAGGTCAAGGGCGCGGTTGACGATATCGATCGCTCTGTCTACGCCTGCGCAGAAGCCACGGGGGTTTGCCAGTTTAATTTCCATTAGTGCTCTTCCCTTGGCTGGTTTGTTTCGATGCCGATAATTTCCACTTTGAAGAGTAGGTCGCGACCTGAAAGAGGGTGGTTGAAATCAATATGTACCTCGTCTTCGTCAAAATCAGCCACCATGCCGGGTAGTTCCTTTTTATCTTGCTGCGCAAAAGACAGTACTAGGCCTTTTTCCAGCTCGATGCCAGAGTCAAACTCGGAACGTTTCATGCGCTGAATATTTTCTTGCTGACGCTCGCCAAAACCTTCCTTTGCAGGCACTTTGAACTCCTGAGTTTCACCCACTTTCATGCCGAGCAAGTAACGTTCGAAACCCGGTAGCAGGCTGCCATCCCCCATTATAAAGGTGCCAGGTTTTCCGTTAAAGGTGGAGTCCAGTTCCGCTTGGCTTTCGTCATCCAAGATAATAGAAAAATGCAGGGTGACTTTGCTGGAAAGCGATATGCTTGGTGATAAAGTTTCTTTATTCATAATACGTCTACTCATGCTGCAAGCGGGTGCGCTTATTTGCCGGGGTTGCGGATAACGTCAATGACCATCATTACTGCACCGATTGTGATGGCAGAATCAGCAATATTAAATGCAGGAAAGTGGTATGCTGCCCAATAAAAATCTATAAAATCAACGACATAACCCAGTACAGCGCGATCATAAAGATTGCCGACTGCACCCCCTAAAATAAGGCTTAATGCTACGGCCATCCACAGGTCATTTTTTGGTAAGCGTTTAAGCCAAACAGTGATGCCAATGCTTGTAGCCAAGGCAATTGCTCCTAAAGCGTAACGCTGCCAGCCACCGGCATCACTGAGAAAGCTGAAGGCTGCGCCGTAGTTATGGGCCAAGGTGAAATTAAAAAAGGGTGTTATTGCTATTGGCTGGTATAGCTCCATTATGCTGCTGGCGGCTTGTTTACTCAGCTGATCTAGCACGACAATTAGTAGCGTTAGCCACAACCAGTGCAGCATTCCTAGGGGAATGGTCTGCTCTGATTGAGAATGATTAAAATCACTTTCGGGTTTTTGGTTTGTCATTTGGGCAAAAGACCTTGTTTCACCGCTACCTTCTACATTATCAATGCAGCGGCTGCACAACTCGGGATGCTCTTGGCTTGCGCCCACATCTTCTTGGTGGTGCCAGCAGCGTGCGCATTTGGCATGGTCGGATGACTTTGCCACCAGCATCAAGCCTTCTACGTCAGTTTGCAAGGCATCGGCGGGGGCATCTTCGAAGGCCGCTAACTCTGCTGCAGAGGTGATAGTAACAAAACGTAGTTCGCTACCAAGCCGTTCGAGCTGGGTTTTTAACGCCGTTTGGCAATAGAGGATCACTTCTGCATCTAAGCCTGAACCGACATTACCCGCTTTACGCTCGGCTTCGAGTTGTTTGTTGATCGCTGTTTTAACTTGTAGCAGGGTTTCCCAATACTCACGATCGAGGCCGGTTTTTTCAGCATCAAATTCTTCCATCTGCGTGTACCAGGTGGAAAGGAAAACAGACTCTTCGCGCTCACCAGGCAGGCAGGACCAGATTTCTTCTGCGGTAAAGCTCATGATGGGCGCGATCCAGCGGGCCATGGCTTCGGCAATGTGGTGGAGGGCTGTTTGGGCTGATCGACGCGGCAGGCTATCGGCCTGGCAGGTGTACTGGCGATCTTTAATAATGCTGAGGTAAAAGCCGCCCAAGTCCACGATACAAAAGTTATGCAAACGTTGGTAAATTTGGTGAAATTGATAGCTTTCGTAGGCGGCTTCTATTTCCCGTTGCAGCAATAGCGCGCGATCTACCATCCAGCGATCTATTTCCAGCATGTCTGCGGTGGCAACGCTGTTTTCGATGGGGTCGAAACCGTTCAGGTTGGCCAGCAAAAAACGGTTGGTATTACGAATACGCCGGTAGGAGTCAGACATGCGCTTGAGTATTTCGTCGGAAACACTCATCTCGTTACGGTAATCAGTGGCGGCCACCCATAGGCGAATAATGTCTGCGCCGAGGGTCTTCATTATTTTTTGTGGCGCAATCACGTTGCCAAGAGATTTGGACATCTTGCGGCCATTTTCATCGACCGTAAAACCGTGGGTGAGCACCGAGCGATAGGGCGCTTCATTGCGACTGGCAACACTGGTTAGCAGGGAAGATTGGAACCAGCCTCGGTGCTGGTCGGAGCCTTCCAAATAAAGGTCGGCGGGGAAAGAAAGTTCATCGCGTTCGTCCACAACGCAGGCATGTGTAACGCCTGAATCGAACCATACATCGAGGGTGTCGACGATTTTGTCATAGTTTTCCGCTTCTTCGCCAAGCAGCTCGCTAGGGTCTAAATCAAACCAGGCATCAATGCCTGCTTCTTCAACCCGCAGCGCAACGTTTTCGATTAAACGTGGCGTTTCGGGGTGAAGCTCTCCGGTTTCTTTGTGTACAAATAAAGTGATGGGAACACCCCAAGTGCGCTGGCGGGAAACACACCAGTCGGGACGATTGCCCACCATGCCCAAAATTCGGGCTTTACCCCAGTCGGGCATCCAGTGGACGTCGTTGATCACTTCTTCGGCCCGTTTTTGTAGGCCGTTTTGACTCATGCTGATAAACCATTGTGGCGTGGCGCGAAAAATAAGCGGGGTTTTATGTCGCCAGCAATGAGGAAAGCTGTGGGTGATCTTCTCGTAAGAAAAAAGTACTTGCTGCTCTTTTAATAATTCAACGATGATTTCATTGGCTTTATTGACGTGCAAACCGGCGAAGCGTTCTGTATTTGGCAGGTAGACACCTGAGCTATCTACGGGGTTTTCTACGGGTAAACCATATTTTTGGCCGATGATGAAATCGTCTTGACCATGGCCTGGAGCCGTATGTACAGCGCCGGTTCCTGCATCGGCGGTAACGTGTTCGCCAACAATGACGGGCACTTGTCGATCATAAAATGGATGCTGCAGCGAGAGACCTTCGAGAGCGCTGCCTGTGGCTGTGGCGATAACGTTGACGTTTTCCAGCCCAAAGCGCTGCGCTACATCGTCTTTTAGGCTGTCGGCCACAATCAAACCCACATCACGGCCCTGATGTTTGGCGCTAATCAGGCTGTAGGCAAACTCAGGATGTAAAGAAACGGCTTGGTTGGCGGGTAGTGTCCAGGGGGTGGTTGTCCAGATTACGATGTATAGAGGCAAGTCAGCTGGAATGTCCGCGCCCATTCTTTTAGACAGATCGGCTTGATCTACGACCCCAAAGCCAACATCGATGGCGTGGGATTGTTTGTCTTGATACTCTACTTCGGCTTCGGCAAGGGCTGACCCGCAGTCTATACACCAGTGAACAGGTTTTGAGCCTTTGTGGAGGTGCCCGTTGTCGGCGATTTTGCCGAGGGTGCGGATGATATTGGCTTCGAATTTGTAGTCCATGGTGAGATAAGGGTTTTCCCAGTCTCCCATTACGCCGAGGCGAATAAAGTCTTCGCGTTGACCGTTTACTTGTTTTTGCGCATAAGTGCGGCAAGCTTTACGGAATTCAGCAGGGCTTACTTTTACGCCAGCCTTACCGATTTTTTTCTCCACATTCAGCTCAATGGGCAGGCCGTGGCAATCCCAGCCGGGAATATAAGGCGCATTGAAACCGCTGAGAGTTTTGGATTTAACAATAATGTCTTTGAGGATTTTGTTGGCCGCGTGGCCAATATGAATATCCCCGTTTGCATAAGGGGGGCCATCATGGAGGATAAATGTGGGTCGGCCTTTGCCCGTTTCGCGCATCTTTTGATACAAGCCCATCTCTTTCCAGAATTTAAGCCGTTCAGGCTCTTTCTGTGCGAGGTTGGCTTTCATGGGGAAAGAGGTTTTGGGGAGGTTTAAGGTGTGCTTGTAATCACTCATAGAGGCTTGGCCGTTTTCATTTATTAGTTACCATTTTGCGCATAGCATTTAAAAAATGCCTGCGCCTGCTCAATGTCTTTTCCTATCTGTATCTTTAATAGCTCAAAATCACTAAAACGTTGTTCATTGCGTAATTTTTTTAAGAAAGTGACTGTTGCGATGCGACCATAAAGGTCTTTATCGCAATCAAAAAGGTGTACTTCCAGCAACTCACCTTCCCCGTCCACCGTTGGACGTGTACCCAAGTTTGCAATGCCTTGATAGTTATCGCCTTGTTCATCCTGCCAGCTGACTGCAAACACGCCTTGTAAGGGTGATTTTAATCGCTTGGTAGAGATGTTTGCGGTGGGGACGTTAATCGTTCTTCCCAACGCTTTACCGTGGATCACTTCACCCTTCATGGAATAAGGGGCTCCCAGCAGTGCTTCGGCTTGTTTGAAGTCACCGGTTTCAAGGGTTTGTCGGATGCGTGTACTACTTACCCGAAGGTTGCTGTGTAAAATGGATTGCGTATCTTCAACACTAAAGCCGTATTGTTGCCCCGCCTTCTGTAGCAGCGAGAAGTCACCTTTACGGTTTTTCCCGAAGCGAAAATCATCGCCGATAATGAGGTGTTTGACGGCCGAGCCATTGACGAGTAAATCAACAATAAACTGCTCAGGTGTTTGCTCGCTAAAAGTCTCGTTAAAAGGCAGTAGCAGCACATAATCGACGGATAACCCGGCCAGTTTGTCGGCTTTGTCTGGGAACGAAAATAAGCGTGTAGGTGCTTTTTCCGGTGCAAAGAATTCCAGTGGCTGAGGTTCGAAAATCATCACCAGGGAAGCAAGGCCATGTTCCTGCCCATAGCTCACCATGCGTTTTATCAAGGCACGATGACCCATGTGGACGCCATCGAAATTACCGATCGTCGCAACAACACCTTCTTGCGGTGCTTTAAAATGTTCGATACCGCGTACAAACTCCATGATTTAAACCGTGGCTAAGCCTTCCTGTGATTTTCGACAAACCAGCGAGTATAAAGGATATTTAGATGCCGTGCAGTAGCTAATGATTGTCTGAATTTTAATAGGGGCTTTAGGAGGGTGACAGTGATACCGTGATGGCTATCTTTACTCCATGAAAGCAGTTTGCGCCGAATAGATGTGAGCCGATTCAGATGGACTTCCCTTGGGGTGGTTTCTTTCTCTAAATCGTTACCTTTGGCTTAGTTTTCGTGTTGATA
>JAESUE010000325.1 GCA_016763235.1 Pseudomonadales bacterium | reverse complement strand
GTTTCACCGAGATTCGCTGCAAATAAACCTTCCAGGTTGAAATTCCCCATAAGAAAATATTAGTATGACATCCTTCTCGTTATCTTTAACTTGCTGGAAATAAAGCTTCAATCCTCGCTTACTTCCGTTATATATTTTGATGCCATCAAAACTCGTAACTTTAAGCCCCAAGCTGGATAAATATCATCTGGAGAGATGTTTTTATAGTGCTGCTGCAATTGACCAAGGGGCTTTAAGTTTTTCAGCATCACTCGAAAGTTATAAGAATCAAAACTTATTTCTTCTATAGAAGAAGACATATCTACAGTATTTCCGTCAAATATTACTTTCTCTTTCTCTTTCTTGTGGATAACGTTCATTGTTATTTGACCTCTCTAATATAGCCGTTCGAAACCAAGTCATCTAACAATCAGGGTCAAGGCGTTTGCCAACTTCGGGCAATGTAATCTGCTCGCTTTCTGTGCCAGCCAGCCAGTGGCGAACCGAGTTTCAGGTGTGTAGTGTGCTCGACTTGCAGAGGCTCGATCAGCTTAGGTAAGCAGATATTTCTTGCATGCGGTTTTAATTAACTTATCCAGAATGATAAGGAGGTGCAATAATACAGGCCTGCCCTCGCTTCTGCCCCCGTTTTCTTTATCCAATATGTAGGCTAATCAATTTTTAGCCCTTTCTTCATCCTATCAACAATATATTGAACACTCTTCAATTCCTTAGCGAGCTCAGGATCCGATTCTTCAAACTCTCTAATTGCATATAGGCCTACGTTTATTTCTTTCAACTTACCCCTGTCTGATATCTTTCCATCCAACAGCTCCTGCATGTAGTTCAATTGGGCATCGATAGATTGGAAGATAGTATAATCAGGAGCCGACTTTAGTCGGCTCCTGATTATTTGTTTTGCATTTCTTAAAACTTCAAGTTTATCCATTATAAAGTCATTCCTTATCGATTTAGCCGATCGAAAATGTTTTGTTGTCCCGAGAAAATTTGATGACCACCGCCCACAGTAGGGTGCTTATCACCTTTAACGGACCAAAAATCATCAACGCTTGCAGCCTGACTCTTAAGAACATTAATTTTCTGAGATGTTACGTATTCGTTCCTGATTTTTGGCTCAACAATTTGCAAAGAACGGTTAAAGCCATTAGGACTAATGCCAAGATGAGTGGGTAAAGTATGTTCACTCAATGAGTAATAGTTACCTTGCGGTGCACCCCGTGTTTGAAATTGAAGCAACTTCTTACCGCTGTTGATTGCAATGATGTCTACAGGCTGGGTAAAGTCAATGCCAGTCAAATGAGAAGGGATATCAATCTCATCAACCCCTTGTGATTTATAAAAATTGAACGCAGTCTCTTGTCTGCTCTTGATATTAATATCAAGATTTGTATCACCTGTGCGATCAAACTTTTCGTTTAAATATGCTCGACGAGAAAAAACTGAGTTGCTGCCTGAAACCGCCCCAACCAAGGGCACCGCAACAGCATTATCAGTTTTTTCTGCTGCATCCACCTTCGTTGAAACAGTCTTTTCCTGGCTGACAATCTTCTTCGGCTCTGCACTTCTCGCTTTAGTTACTGCTTGCGCCGCTGCTTCAGAGAGATTACCACTAGAAGCCGCTCCGCCAACTCTTGCCCTCTGCCGAGGCCCTTTTCTTGCGGGCGATTTTATTTCGATTCTCTTCGCCCACTTCGCAAGGTGAGGCGCTTTGGTTGCCAGTTTCGCGCTGGTCTTTAATGCGCCACCGACGCCTGTCATCAAAGCAAGCACATCAAGGAGTATTTGGCCCAGTATCATACCCGCGTCAAATTGCCCTTCAAGGGTGCCGGTTTTCAACTGGGTATTGAATGCGCGCCAATCTCGCTTATATTCTTCAGCAACGTTATCTAACATGCCTTCGAATACCGCTTGGGGGTTCTGTAGCACTTTTCCCAGTTCTTTTAGCAGGGCATGGCGTTCTTCATCGGCGGTTTTTATTTCTTTTTCGAGCATGGTTGATGCTGCCCCCGCCATCAGCGCTCGAGTGCCTGCTACTATCGGATGGGCCGATTTCCACCAAGGTTGGTTTTGTGTATGAATACCGTAGAGCTCAGCCAGTACAAATGTCGAAACAAGTTTAATCAGTTCCACGGCGCTGTTAATGATACCGGTGCCGATGCCGGCAATAACACCGGCACTAAAACAGCTTGGCCCAAGTAGTTCGACGGCAACACGCTGTAGCGCATTGCCACTGGTGATGTTGCGCAACTGTTTGAGCTGTCGATCAGAAAGAGATGGTTCATGAGGGCTAAGGGTTTTGTGTGGAGAGGGGTGCGAATGCATCCCTATTGGCCCTGGAATGCGGGAATGGCCAGCTTCCGAGCCACCGTTTAGCCCTAAAGGTCCACGAGGGGGTGTTTCAATGGTGCCCCCTGGGGCTCCTACGTCGAGACCGAGAATGGCCACATAGGTTTCTTTGGTTTTGACTCAAGTTTGAATAGTGTTTTTTTAGTGCAGGGCTTTGGTGATTTTACTGCTGGCTAAATAACGTAGGTATGCAGGCCGCATTCTTGATTGGGTGCTACCTTGGTGGGGTCGAAGTAATCGTGTTCCATGGGCAGGCCGTGTGCGGCGATATAGCTTTCTACTTCCGCTTCGCTAAGCTTAAAAAGCGGTGCGACTTTGGTGGTGTTGCGGCTTTTATCAAAGGTAAATACAGACTGCTTTTTACGAAATTCTGTTTCTTCTTTACGCATGCCGTTTAGCCAAAGGTCGGGTTTTAGTTCGCCAAAGGCTTGGTTAAAGGGTTCTATTTTAACAATTCTGGAAAACTCTTTATGTGCATCGGTTTCTGCATCAGGAATGCCACGATTACGGGCATTCAGGTGAGCTGCGCTGATGGAAGGCACATAAATCTTTATATTAAGCTGTAGATCGGTAATGAGTTTGTCGGCAAAACGATACGTTGCAGAGGTGTTGTAACCACTGTCTGCCCACACAACGTTAATGTCGGGACGTTGCGAAACGACCATGTGAAGAAGGGCCGCAGAGTGGGCTCCAAAGCTGGTGCTGATCATCGGGCGCTTAGAGTGCTGCAAAGCATAACGAATAATTTCGGCAGGGCTCGCGTTTTCGAGGTTGCGATTGGCCAGGTTAAGATCGTATGCGGGTTGGTCGCTTGGCATATTCATAATACTATTGATTGATGGGCCTGTGGCTGGGGCGCTGGTGTTTGTAAGGGGGCTGGCTGCTGCTTGCATGATTTTTCCGCTATGCTGGCATGGGTTATCCTTGGTGAATATACGCGGCCTTGCTTGGTCCGTCTAAGTACTAATGTTTATTTACTTATGCAGTAACTATTCAGCTCACGCTCAAATTCGTGCATAACGGTGTTAAAAAATGATCATTTATACGTATAAATGATCATTTT
>JAESUE010000324.1 GCA_016763235.1 Pseudomonadales bacterium | reverse complement strand
GATCATCATAATGTAGAAAGGATCGTTGAACAGGCATCCGCTAAAGCGAGGAGCGAACAGCGCCGTTTAAAAGATGGCATCGATGATCTAGGGCTGTTGCTTAGAATGTTGAAGGCATGGGCAGGCAGGCGTTATACGGCCGTGCCTTTGCGAAGTGTTACAATGGCACTGGGTGCTGTTATGTATTTTTTGATGCCGCTAGACTTTATTCCAGATTTTATTTTTGGTAGTGGCTTTTTGGATGATTTGGCGGTAATCGGCTTCGTTATACAATCAGTCAGAAAAGACCTAGACCTATTTAGGGAATGGGAGTCCTCGGCAGAAGAAGATGATGATGACACTGAGCAAGCCTCTGTGTGACTATCAAGCGTACGCTTAAATATTGAACGCAAATAGCCATTTTTCAAACGTGCATTCCTACATCTCGTCTAAAACATTATGATTCTAAAAAACATTGATCTCAATCTGCTCGTTTTCCTTGATGTCTTATTAAGGGAGAAAAACGTCACTCGTGCCGCCGAGCAGTTAGGCATCACTCAGCCGGCTATGAGTAACGGTCTGAAACGTCTCCGTGCAATATTTGATGATCCCTTGCTGGTTCGTTCCAGCGAAGGAATGGCTCCTACTGAGCGTGCACTTGAGCTGCAATCTGCACTGCGTCAGGCTTTGTCTGATATACAGAAAGTGTTGGAACCGATTCAAAGCTTTGACCCAAAACAGAGTCACCGAATGTTTCGGATTATGGCTTCGGATTACGCAGAAGCGACTCTTGTACCGGCCTTAGTGAAGGAAATGCGTGAATCAGCGCCGGATGTTGTGCTCGATTTCCTGACACCCTCAGATGTTAGCTACAAGGATATGGAGCAGGGAAGAGTGGATATGGCCATTAACCGCTTTAATGAAATACCACAATCTTTCCACCAAGTTACGGTTTGGGAAGATACATTTTCCTGCCTATTAAATAGAGGGAATCCAGCGGTAGATGCATTTACACTGGAATCTTATCTTGCTGCCCAGCACATATGGGTGAGTAAAACAGGTATGGGTGTGGGTTTTGGGATGAATCCAGAAAAATCAGGCCAGCTCGGTTGGATTGATCAAGCGCTGCAGGAAATCGGACAAAAGCGTAATATCAGCATTTTCACTCGGCACTATCAAATGCCAGCGCTTATAGCAGAAAGCAATGATCTCATTGCCACCTTGCCGACCCGTGTTGCACGCTTACAGGCCCAGAATGCAAAGCTTATGGTATTGCCGCCACCTTTTGATATTTCTTCCTTTGAGTTGAAAATGGCTTGGAGTCCGCTGCTGCAGCATAATTCAGCACATAAGTGGCTGCGTGGACTCATTGTGGACGTGGCAAAGAAAATCGCCAAAGAAGATTAACCACCATCATTAGGTGGCGCGTAGGTCATCTCATGATGGGCGATACCTGCGTCCATGAATTCCACCCCTTTTATTTTGAAGCCCGCTTTTTCATAAAACGGAATAGCCTGATTTTGTGCGTGTAAAAATACGGGCGCAACGTTTTGTTTTTCTGCAAAGTTGATCACTGCTGACAAAAGAACTTTACCAATACCTTTGCATCGAAATGGTTCCAATACTGCCATGCGGCCTATTTGACCAGAAACCAGCAACCTTGCGCACGCGACAGGTTCTTGATGGTAATAGGCCAAAAAATGAAAAGCAGTTTCGTCTGCATCATCCCATTCAAGCTCAACTGGCACATTTTGCTCTTCAATAAAAACGCAGGTTCTTATAAAACGAAGCGTTGACATTTTTTCTCGCCAAATTACAGCGTCAACACAGATATTATTCATGCAAGAAAACCAAAAGGTTATTTATTATTCTTCATCGAAGGTAACCATCTCACTCAGCGAACTCTGTAACTGTTCAAATTTAAGCATGAGCTGAATAGTTACCATCGAAGTATAGATAACCCGAGCAATAAAGAGCGTTGAGCCAGCTTATGGATTTTGGCGTATTTAACAAAGGGACGAGGCACTCGGCTTCCAAAGCTTGGTGGCCACAAAGGACGGTAAGTAATGCAGGGCAACCTGGATGAGGGATTTCACTGCCATTGATATACAAGATTTTAGTTTCTTCATGTTCTGTAAAAATAAACCGGCTCGCTTCATCTCTAAGCAGTGGTTCGCCCTTTTTAAGGAGCGAAAAAAACGCATCGTCATCAAGCTTGTCATTTTCGGCAGGGGAGTAATTATTATACTTTGGCTCGCTGATCATACGGGCGAGCCAATGAGAAAGAACCTCAGGTTTGTCCAGCTCTTCTATCAGCATACTTTTAAATTGTTGCAAGGCGCTTTTAGTTAATACACCGTTATTTTCAAGTGCCGATAACATGGGGTCGGCATAACGTTTTGACGATAAATCACGCTCAAGCACATCATCACAAAAATATTCAGCAACTTGCGAGGTGCTGGGTGAGGTAAAGCCGAGTGAGTAGGTTATGCAGGCGTCAACGGCAACGCCAAAATGGGCAATTCTAGGCGGAATGTAAAGCATATCGCCTGGTTCAAGTATCCACTCTTCTTCGGTATTAAATTCTTCTAAGAGGCGTAAATCAGGGTGGCTTTGTAACACGCTGTTTTCATCACAAAGCTGCCCCACTTTCCAGTGCCTTTTACCAAATCCTTGAATAAGGAATACATCATAGTTATCGAAGTGAGGGCCAACGCTTCCACCGGGTGCTGCGTAAGAGGCCATTACATCATCAATACGCCACTTGGGAAGAAAGTCGAATTGTGAAATGAGAGGCGTGAATTGTGGCAGGTAAAAATTGATTGCCTGCACCAATAAAGTCCAATCGTTTTTAGCTAGGGTTTTGTAGGTATCCTCATCGAAGGGGCCGTGCTGAACTTGCCAGTGTTTATCGGCTCCGATGATAATGCGTGACTCTATCTCATCTTCTAATGAAAGCCCCGCGAGTTCTTCCGGGTCGGATAACGTCGCTGCTACAGGGAGTGCCTGACGAACCAGTAAAGGTTTCTTTTGCCAATATTCATCAAGAAATTGTTGGCGAGTCAGGCCGCCGAGTAGGGGGAGGGCTTTATCGGTCATAGCGTATTATATCTTTTTTGCTTGTTGGCTGGCATTGCCAATGTAATTTGCTGGAGTGAGTGCTTTAAGGCCATTTTTTGCGTCTTCAGGCATTTCTAGCGTGTCGATAAAATCACGGATCGTTTTCTGATTAATATCTTTACAGCGCGTTAATTCTTTTAATTTCTCGTGAGGTTTTGGAATGCCGTAACGACGCATGACTGTTTGAATGGGCTCAGCAAGCACTTCCCAAGCATTATCCAAATCATTATTTAAACGTTGTGCATTAAGCTCTAGCTTGCTGATACCCTTTAATGCCGATTGATAAGCAATGATGCTGTGCGCAAAACCTGTGCCCAGATTACGCAAAACTGTAGAGTCGGTGAGGTCGCGCTGCCAACGAGAAATGGGTAATTTATTGGCAAGGTGATCCATAATGGCATTAGCAATTCCGAGGTTACCTTCTGAATTTTCAAAATCGATAGGGTTGACCTTGTGAGGCATCGTAGAGGAACCAATTTCGCCAGCAATGGTTTTTTGCTTAAAATACCCTAAAGAAATATAAGCCCAAATATCGCGATTAAAGTCGATTAAAATGGTATTGAACCGACTAAAAGCGTGAAACAATTCTGCGATATAATCATGGGGTTCAATCTGCGTGGTGTATGGGTTCCAGCTTAAACCCAGGCTTTCTACAAACGTTTGCGCAAATTTTTCCCAGTTGACATCAGGGTAAGCGGATAAGTGCGCGTTATAGTTTCCCACCGCACCATTAATTTTCCCCAAGGGAGAGATGCTTTGAATTTGATTAATTTGTCGCTCTAAACGTGCAACAACGTTTGCCATCTCCTTGCCCAGCGAGGTCGGTGATGCTGTTTGCCCATGCGTACGCGATAGCATTGATTGGTCTGCGTGCTGATGCGCTAGAGCCTTGATGGCCTTAGTGACTTCTTGGCAACTAGGCATAATGACATTTTTAAGCCCTGCTTTAAGCATTAAACCATGAGACAGGTTGTTAATGTCTTCAGAGGTACACGCAAAATGAATATATTCAGATACCGCATTGAGCTCGGCATTGTCAGAAATTTTTTCTTTAATGAAATATTCGACCGCTTTAACGTCATGATTTGTTGTTGCTTCAATTTCTTTTACGCGGCTTGCATCTTCAATAGAAAAATTATCGGTAATGTTATTTAACGCTTCATTGGCAGCATCGCTAAATGGTGCCACTTCAGTGATTTGCGAATGTGCAGAAAGTTTTTGTAACCAACGTACCTCAACAGTTACGCGTGCTTTAATTAAACCATATTCACTGAATATCTCGCTCAGGGCTTTGGTCTTTGAACCGTAACGACCGTCAACGGGGGAAATTGCTGTAAGTGAAGAAAGATCCATGAGTGGCTCCTGAAATTAAATTTGGACGATAATAAGTGGGTGCTGATTATTTGCCGCGAGATATTTTTCGTTGTTCCGCCTTGTGTTCGCGCTTTAATTCTCGGCGTTGCTCCATACTGCAGTTAGCAGAGGCCCCAATGTGTTTTTCGCCGCGTTGTTTTGCAAGTTGCACTTGAAGTTCGCGTGCTGCAAAACGCTCGCGCTGGCTATCGGCATATTCATCGATACAATGGTGGCAACTAACACCGGGTACATAGTATTCACTTTGTTTATCTGTTTCTGTAATGGGGCGGCGGCAGGCATGACACTGATCGTATTGCCCACGTTCTAATTTACTGGACGCGCATGTTTTGTGTAGAAACCGCCAATGCCTTTGCCGATGTAATT
>JAESUE010000323.1 GCA_016763235.1 Pseudomonadales bacterium | reverse complement strand
TTAATTCTTGACTAATGGCCAGACCGAGCCCAGTTCCACCTTTGTCACGGGTATCGGAAGAGTCAGCTTGCGCAAACTTTTGAAATACGCGCGTCGAGAATTCTTTTGAGATGCCAGGGCCATAATCTTGCACTGAGACCTCTGCAGAGCCATTTTCTATACTTGCGGAGACGACAACTCTGCCATTGGGTGGGGAGAATTTAATGGCATTGGAAAGAAAGTTTGTAATAACCTGGGTAAAGCGATCACTGTCCACCATGATTTTCGCTTCTGGGATACTGGTCGAAATAATGACCTTAATATTGCGTGCGTCACCGCTTGGAGAAATGGCTTCTACAGCTTGTTCCACCAGCGGCATGAGGGGCTGAGGCATCATGTCGAATTGTAATTTTCCCGCCTCAAGTTTTTCCATATCAAGCAGGTCGTTGATAAGAAGAGTTAAACGGTGGCAGTTTTTGTAAGCGATATTGATCATTTTACGGGCGCTGGGAGACAGCTCCTGATCGGCATTTTTTAGAACGAGACCGATGGCTCCTGAGATAGATGTTAAGGGTGTGCGCAGTTCATGGCTGACGGTCGAAACGAATTCATTTTTCATGCGCTCCATGCGTTTACGTTCAGAGATATCTTGTAACACAGCAACGTAGAGAGGCTTTTCCTGTTTTCTCAGGATGGATATTGATACTTCCATAGCAAACTCTTTGCCATTTTTGCGTAGCCCCTCTATTTGGAATTTTTTATTAGTATCATTTGCTGCAGACGGTGGGTTCACCATCATCATCTGCTGGCTGGCCTGTGCTCGGTTTTCGTTCGCAAGCAGCAGGCAGATGTCCTGATCTTTTGCTTCAGAGTTGTCGTAGCCAAAAATATTCTGTGCGGCTGAATTCAGGCTTTCTATAATTCCTGCTTCATCATAGGTGACTAAACCATCCGCCATCGTATCGAGGATGGCTTGGGTATGTGCCGCTTGCTCTTTTAACTGTGATTTTGAACGGTGTCGTTCATTAACGTCCTGACGCATACCCGACATAAATTCCGGGTTCCCGTCATGGTCCCGACTAATAATACGCCCCTGATCATGAACCCAGATCCAGCTGCCATCTTTATGGCGCATCCGATATTCGACATTGTAAGAAGGGCTTTCACCAGACAAGTGCTGCTTCAATGCGTAATCGGCATGTTTCAGGTCGTCTGGTTGAACAAGTTCTGCCCATTTTTCATAGGTAATTGGCAGTAGCTCTTCCAGTTTATAGCCGATAATTTTCGCCCATTGTTTGTTAACGCTTGCTTCTTCGGTTTTAAGGTTCCATTCCCACGTTGCAAGCTGGGTTGCTTCGATAATATCGGTGAGCCGACGTTCACCTTCCTTACGTTGACTATCGTTTCTAGAGGCTTCTACCAGTTGACCGATACTGGTAAGCAAGGGTTCCAGAAATTTGATTTGTTCCTGCTTGTAGCCACTGGGTCGATTGGCAACGCCTATCATGGCAACTAAGTGGTTTGCGTGGTAGATAGGGATGCCTAGAAAGGAATGCAACGGTGGGTGCCCTTTCGGCAGGCCTCCACTTCGGCTATCAGTAGGAGCATGATTTGCTATAACGGGCGCACCGGTGCGCAGGGCTGCCCCAAAAAGAGTGTCGAGGTTAGAGAATTCAAGGCCTTGTGGGGCATTGGTATCATAAAAGTCTCGAGTATCGTTATCCCCTGCAATATTGGTGATCGAATAGGTTTTTAAGTAGGGCGCATTTTCTTTATTAAATAATACTTCACCAATAAAACCATATTCGCTTTTGGTTAAAGCCAAGGTATCTGAAAGCAGACAATCGAAGCCTTTTTGGCGCTCGCTACCTGCTATGAATTGCGTTTGTGCATGGCTAATTGCAGCATCTAGTTTTTGATGCGCTGCGAGTGCTTCATCTAATTGATCGCGTTTGATAGCTTTAGTCACCCAGTGTGCAAATAAACGCACAAACTCTCTATCTTCAGCGAAAAAACTGCGTGCAGTACGGGGGTTTGCTGAGGAAAAATTTAAAGTGCCATACACTTCGTTATCAACAATAAGTGGAATACCAATATAACTTTCAAACTGAAAATCTTTATAGCAAGGGTGCCCTGAATAAGGTGACGTACCCATTTGGGCGATATCAAGTACATCGCGTTGCTTGATGGTGAGATCACAATAAGTACGGTTGAAGGGAAAAACCTGATGATCATTGAGTGTGTCGGGTGGCGAATGCTGTACTAAGATTGCATAACTATTACTGTCTTGGTCGATGTTACTAACAATGCCAAATTCAAGCCCAAGATAATCACAGCCTGCCTTTAGTGCGGCGCGTAGTTGGTCGCTGAGGGTTTTATCATCAAGGGTAGAGATTGTGGCGAGTGTTGATAGGCCAGCACTATGGCGCTGGGTGCTACGAAGTAAAATTTCAGATTCGACTGTGTTGGCCATATCGCGAAGTGCGGAAGCGTCATTTTCGGTGAAAACACGCGCTTGGTCATCGATAATACACAGAGTGCCAATGCGATAGCCGTCATTGCTATGCAGCGGAGCACCAGCGTAAAAGCGTATATTGGGGGCATCCATCACTAGAGGGTTATCGAAAAGACGTTTATCTTTTGTTGCGTCTTCCACGACGAACACTTCTTCGTTATTGATGGCGTGCCCGCAGAAGGAAACGCCTCGGCTGGTTTCTTCTGCGTCCAGACCTTGGTTAGACTTAAACCACTGGCGATCAACATCCACGAATGAAACGAGGGCCATTTTAGTGTTGAAATAACGTTGCGCTAAGCGGGTGACACGATCAAAACCTTCTTCTTTATCCGTATCTAACAAAAAACATGCGTGCAACGCTTTTACGCGATCATCGTCGTTGTCTGGTATTGGGGGTGTTTCCATGCAAAATGTCTTCCCGTGACTGAACTGGAACTTCCCTGGAAATAAGTATCTATGCTCAGTGTAGAAGAAAGACAGAAAATAGGGCGCTTTTCACTGGCTTCGTATTGACCTAAAATTTTTATATGACCAGTAAAATGGCCCTGTGACAGCAGTACTAACTTTCCGCTGATGATATTTTAATTTACCAAAAACCCTGATAGCGTAAGCCATTGAAAATAAAAATTTAACGAGAGCATCAAACCCTTACGGCAATAGAAGGTATAGATGCTAAAAATATAATATGGCTAAAATACTTGTTGATAATAAAAATGGCGCTTTTTCCGCCATTATTCTTTCGTTATTTCTCGTCGCCTGTGATTCGTCAAATGATATTCCTGTGATGACGGTTAGCAGCAATGAAGTCGTCAACGAGCAACAACTGGAAACATTGCAAGCTCGAAAAAGTGTGATGGAAAATAAGGATGAAATTTACTATTTTGGCTTTGATCTTCGTGCTAGCCCTCAAGAGGATGCTGCTCAGTACTTGCCCCTTCTTGCGTATTTAAACCAGAAAACCGGATACCAATTTCGCTTACATTTTTCACCGAAAAATAGTTCCGCTGCGAAACAATTGGGTGAAAATATAACTCAGTTTGCGGCTGTAGGGGCTTCCAGTTTTCTTTATGCGCAGTCGCGTTACGATGTAATGTCGTTAGTACGTGGTCTGAATCAATTGGGCAAGGCAGAGTATCAATCTGTTTTTGTCACAAAACCAGAGAGCAAAATTTCATCAATAAAAGATTTTCCAGGTAAGAAATTAGCCTTGGGTAATAGAGATTCCACACAGGGGCATTTAATTCCACGCATTATGCTGAATGAGCACGGGGTTATACTTTCAGACCTCGAGAAATATACCTACACTGGGTCACACCAAAATTGTGCTGAAGCCGTTATTTCTGGTAAATACGATGTTTGTGGCATGCAAGATGCGCTGGCGAAATCTCTTGCTGAACGGGGTGTTGTAAAGATTATCTATACCTCCCGTTATTTTCCTTCCAGTGGAATAGTCAGTAATAAGGCAGTACCCGAGGCCGTTTGTAAAGCGGTAAAGAATGCACTGCTTGATTTTGATCCTCAAGGCCGCGATAAACACACCTTGTTTCATTGGGATAAAACGGAAATGCCCAAGGGTTTCACAGACAGTCATGATGATTATAAAGATTTACGTGAATGGTCTATACGCTTAGGTTTTCTACTTCCAGCGGATAAAGGCGAGGATGATCAGCAATGAAATTGGCAACACGCGTACAGTTACTGGTAGTGGCAATAACCCTTATTTTAACCTTATCTGTTTCCCTGCTACTAAGAGAGCAAAGCGTAACGTTGCATACGCACTCACAGCGAGTTCTCGCTGAAACACTGATGAGTTCATTGAGAAATGCCATTGTACAAGATGCCATTGATGGCAATTCACTGAGAGTGGCGAACGTTCTGCGAAATATTAGAGGCAGTACTAATGCTATTGAATTTTTATATGTCGCACGAGGGGGCAAGATTTTTGCACATTCTTTTGAAGCAGGGTTTCCGCTCTATCTGCTTGGATCTTATCCAGGAAAATATAATGAAAACTCTATTCAATTAGTACGAAAGTTTAAAACTGAAACAGGTCTGGTCTATGAATACAGCGGGGCGCTGATACCGGGATTAGGTGAAATATTATATATCGGTTTAAATCAGTCAGAAATGAAATCACACCTACTTGAAAGCGCCGAATATACGCTGTTATCGGGATTAATTATTGGAATGTTATCTTTGCTGTTGGCGAACTTTTTTGTACGTAGGCTGACACAGCCATTGAGTGAATTAAGCGCGGAAATACAAACCTACGGCGGCGGCAAAGCACCTGATTTGAAGCGCTTCGAAAACGCCACAATTGAAATTAAATCTCTGGCAGCAGCGTTTGATAATGCTTCACAAGAACGCCATAAATCCTATTTAGAGCTTGCTCGCAAGGAGCAAAATTTAAAAGTAACCCTCGAAAGTATTGGTGATGCGGTGATCGTTACCGACATTAATGGCCATGTTATTCGAATGAACCCCGTTGCCGAGCAACTGACGGCGTGGTCGTTTGAGGACGCGAAAGGACAAAACCTCAAAAAGGTCTTTCCCATTATTGATGCCACTAGTCGTAAGGTGGAAGAAAACCCCGCAGAAAAAGTGTTTGAAACAGGTGAAATCGTCTATCTGAGCAACCACACGACATTGGTTTCCAAAGACGGTATAGAGCGGCAAATTGCCGATTCTGCGGCCCCTATCTGCGATGAAGAAGGGAATGTTATGGGTGTCATTCTGGTGTTTCATGATGTCACGGAGGACTACCAGTTACGTCAATCTGCCGCCGCTGCAAATAGACGTATTCAAGAACTTGTTGACGATATGCAAACGATGGTGGGTTTGGTTGAGCTCGATGGCACGTTAACATTTATCAATAATACGCCTCTTCAATTAATTGGACTGAAAGCGGAGGATGTACTGGGGAAAAAACTATGGGAGACGCCTTGGCTTAATTACGATCCTCAGATTGTAAAGATGATAAAACAGGATTGTAGCGAGGCGGCAAAAGGTATTTCAACATCCCATGAGCTTGAAATTGCCATACCAGAAGGGACTACTTGGGTAGACTTTAGTATACATCCGATTTTTGATGAAAACGGTATCGTAAAGCAAATTGTGCCAGAGGCTCGCGATATCAGTAGACGAAAATTACTGGATGAGGAATTATCTTCTTCCCTACACCGTATGAAAATGTATCGCGAGCAATCTCCGGCTGCCACGATAGACTGGGATCTTGATTCCAATATTGTTGAATGGAATCAGGCTGCGGAAAAAATATTTGGTTTCAGTGCAGAAGAAGCGATAGGGCAATCATATGAAATAATAATACCTGATAATGTCACTTCGATCGCTGAAAAAATATGGGAAAATTTAAATGCGGTATCTGGAGGCGAAATAAGCATTAATGAAAATAAAACGAAAGACGGTAATATTATTATTTGCGAATGGCACAATTGTTCTATCGTGAATAAAGCAGGGGAGCTAGTGGGTTTTTCCTCCTTTGCATTAGATGTTACTGAGCGTTATCGATCAGAACAGGCTCTTCAGAATAAAGAAAAACAACAGCGTCAAATGCTTGATTCTATGGTGGATGGCATTATAACCGTTGCCGAATCGGGCGTGGTGGTTAATTTCAATCGTGCCGCAGAAAAAATGTTTGTATGCAGTACAAAGGATATTATAGGGAAAAACTTCTCAGATCTTGTCGCTCCATCGAGTATGAGTATCTATAACACATTTTTTAGCCAATGCCATATTGATAAGGATGACGGTTATTCTTCTAATATCGAAGTGCAGGCACAGAAATGGGATCAGAGCAATTTTCCATTGCGTATTTTTGTTGCAAAACTGCCAGGCTTAAATGGGAGCGATCGTCATTATATTTTCTCTTGTCATGATCTTACTGATATTAAACAGCAAGAAGAGCAGTTACGGCGAGCACAAAAAATGGATGCATTGGGTAAGCTGACAGGAGGCATTGCCCATGACTACAACAACATGTTGGGTATTGTTCTTGGTTATTCAGAGTTATTAAGTGCTGCATTAATAGAACAACCGAAACTTGCCAAGTATGCGCAGGAAATTTATCGGGCAAGTGAGCGCGGGGGAAAGCTTACAAAAAAACTACTGGCCTTCTCTCAAGAGAAAAAAGCAGAAGCAACAGAGATGGACTTAAATATCGCGTTGCATAATGAACAGAATATGCTTGAAAAAATACTGACAGCCAGAGTAGAACTAAAACTAGATTTAGAAGAAAATCTCTGGCCCGTCTATCTGGATAGTAGCGATCTTGAAGATGCAGTTATAAATTTGAGCATCAATGCATTACACTCGATGGATGGACAAGGTACGTTGACAATTAAGACCCATAATATCAAGGAGGATGAATTTTTAAGCAATAAAATTCAGCTAGTGCCCGGTGATTATATACAAATCATCTTTACTGATACGGGTTGTGGTATGGACGAAGAAACCATTGCTAGAATATTTGACCCTTTTTATTCCACCAAGGGTGATCTGGGAACGGGCCTTGGGCTCAGTCAAGTGTATGGTTTTGTTGAAAGAAGTAACGGCGCAATAAACGTGTATTCTGAAATAGGAAAAGGGAGCCAGTTTAATCTTTATTTTCCGCGATATTTGTCCGATTCTATTGGAAAAAAACTGGACAAAAAAGAGCCGCATAATCTTTTAAAAGGTAGCGAGACAATTTTGGTGGTGGATGATGAGCGCGCTCTTTTGGAAGTAACATCGGAGATTTTGAGTGCCAAAGGATACAATGTTATTCAGGCGAGCAGGGCAAAAGATGCGCTAAAAATTCTGCAAGAAAAAACGGTTGACCTACTTCTCTCTGATGTCATCATGCCAGAAATGGACGGCTATGAATTAGCGAATATTGTGCAGAAAAAATACCCGGCCATAAAGATTCAGCTAGCAAGCGGTTTCAGTGATAATCGGCATGTGTCTCTTTTAGATGAAACCTTACGAAAAAGAATGATTAACAAACCCTATAGGGGAGATGTTTTACTTGCAAGGGTTCGTGAAATATTGGATGCTTAAAAATCTGTAACGACTCAGATCACGCTCAAATTTGAACAGTTACAGAGTTCGCTGAATAGTGGTAAACATATTTTAATCACTTGAATCGCATTTAGGAATTATCAGGGGTGAAAAATAATACGGTGCCTTCTACGCTTGTTCTTCAGTCCCATCGAACACCACTACCTTATTCGTGGTTAAGCCCTTGTTTGGATTCTGTCGAAAACTGGGCGAAACACAATTGTTTTGACTATCAATTTCTGGGTGATGAATTCTTTGAAATAGTACCCGACTGGGTGATCAAAAAAACCAAGCAACAGCTTGTGATTGCAACGGATATTGCTCGTTTGAAATGGCTGCAAAAATATCTCGCATCCGGCTATGAGCGTGTTGTTTGGCTTGATGCAGACTTTTTGATATTTGCGCCTGAACGATTCACGTTATTGGCAGGAGAAAGTCTGCCAGAAAAGTATGCTCTAGGCAGAGAGGTTTGGGTGCAAGCTGAATGCAGTAATAATCCCCCTAGAAAATTTAAAGCATATAAAAAAGTGCATAATGCTTTTTTATTGTTTGAACAGGGTAATTGTTTTCTTGATTTTTATGCTGCTCATGCCGAGCGCTTGCTGGAGAAAAACCAGGGTACAATGCCCCCCCAATTTATTGGCCCCAAGTTGCTGACTGCTTTACATAATATTGTTCAGTGTCCGGTACAGGAAGATGCGGCTATGCTCAGCCCTTGGGTTATTCAAGATGTGCTTAAGGGGGGTGGCGCTGCCTTAACCTTGTTTCTTGATAAATCACCCCAGCAGCCGGCAGGCGCCAATTTATGCAGCTCTTTAGTGGGGGAGCTGCAGCTAAAAGAAAATGACATCAGCGACTTGGTTGAACTTTTGCTGGCCGAGAAAGGGCTTGTCGTTACAACTTAAGCCGTTCCTTTATTTCTTGCCACAGTGCCAAGTAGCATTTTGCCGATTTGCTATGGCCGGCGTAGTCTAAAATAGGACGCCGCTCGATGCCCATACGTTCCACTTCGCTGGCATAGGGAATAAATGCCTCAAGAAATTTAACCCCCATTTTCGGCGGCCTTTCACAAATCAATTTGTGCATATTTTTACGCCTATCTACCATGGAAAAGAAAGGCAAAATAGCCAGCTTTTTAAGTATTTTGTCATCGGTGTATTTTAGTACTTGTTCCAAGGTACGAAGAGAAAGCGTTGTGGGTATGGTCGGGATTAGCAACGCATCGCTTACAAAGAATACACTTTCTGACACCATGGAAAAGCTGGGAGGGCAGTCGAGAAAAACGTAATCATATTCATCCTCCAATGCGCTGAGAATAGTACGAAAACGGGACCGTGGTTTTTTTGAGGACTCCAGCAGTATATCCATATTTCGATAAGAAAAATCTGCCGGGAGTAAATCAATATTAAGGTAATCAGTTCCTTTGATGGCGTCATAAACGTCAGGTTTTTTGTCGAATAGTTTTTCGACGCCGCCTTTTACTTTTGGTTTGATACGAAAATAAAAACTGGCGGCACCTTGAGGGTCAAGATCCCAGACAAGCACACGCGCACCTTCATTGGCGCAAATATAAGAAAGGTTAACAGAGGTGGTCGTTTTACCGACACCACCTTTTATATTGTAACAGGCAAGAACTTTCATTGGTTTATTTCGCTACTAGAGGTTTGTTTGGCTCAAATTTGAACGCAACCTGAACAGTTACAGGGTCCGATTAAGACCTACCTTTTTAAAAAGCATTTTGAATTCAGTGCGCATGCTTGCATCGGAAAAGTCAGAAAATCGACTTTCAAAAAGCTTACGCTGGGCCTTTATTCGACCCCGCAATTGATGCACCAGTAATTCCATGGCGGCTTCTGTATCTGCATTCAGAGCGCCTTCTTCTTTCATTTGTATTTCAAAATCGCGCAAGGCATTTATTTGTACCGAGAGATCCTGAAAGTCACCGAGAACATCCTGTAATTTTTTAAGCTCACTGATAAGCGCTTTAATTCTCTTCTGGGGGTACAGGTTTTGAAAAAATTCCAGCAAGTAGCGAAGTTTTTTTGCCACAATTCTGAGTTTGTGTAATTTTTCGTCAGGGCATGCTTCAGTGATGGCTCTACCGCGTTTCATTAGTTTGGCGTAGGCCTGCCAAATATGGATGTCGGCGGTTTCCTTGATCGGTTTTGTCGCATTTTCCAAACTGGTTTTTTCTGGGCATGGGCTTGTCAAAAATATACGCCAGCTTTGTTTTAATGCTTGATAGCGGTGACTTTTTATTGCGGCAACCAGTTTTTCATGTTCGAGTTTTTGATGTCGAATAAGGAAATCTTTTAGAGGGAAAAGATGTGCCTGCATTTTTTTTGGCAGAGCTGCTTGGTAGCCATCAAAGTTAAGTAGGTAAACATGCATATCACGCGTGGGGCCGGTAAATTGCCCGATCCATGAGAAAGCGCTTTCGAATCGTTGCAGACTGCGCTGCGGGAAAATATGTTTAACCTGGCTGAGAGCAGAGCGCGTGCGTCTTACGGAAACGCGCAGGTCATGAAGAAATTCACTATCTATATCTTCAACAGTTCCCGTTTCGTTCACTTCTATGGTGCCGAGAAGCGTTAGCAATAAGGCTTTTAATGCTTGGTCAGTGCGATCTTGATCAGAGAAAGGGTGAGCAAGCTGATTGCTGTAGGAATTGATGGATAAATCAATCGCTTGTGCTGCAGAGGCAAACTGCGGCTGTTTTACGGGTTTAAGTTTATATTCTTTTTTTAAGAACTTGCTCAGTTCAGTGCTGGCTTTGCCGTAGCCTTTCACGGGTACAATGCGAACACGGGTCTCGAGGGTTTTCATACGGCCATTCGCTTGGGGTAGTCGGGCTTCTTCGATATAGAGGCGAGCGACGGTTTTCCCATCTTTGTCTACGTAGCGCAGTGTGTGTTGGCGCAAACTGAGGGTGATATGGTTCATTAATGCGCGAATATTTAACGTACCATGCAATTTCTGCTGCCATATCTTTGATGGAATATCTTCGATATAACGGGGTTGGCTTTGCATCGTTAAAACACGGGGCTCTTCACCTTCAAGGGAGATAAGATTTAGTTCGTAACTGGTATTGTCACTATCTACTTGAAACAGGTAGCCTTTTTTGTAGAGCCGCCAATCAAATGTATCTCGGTAATAGCGATGAATTGTGCGAGGGCTATCTTCTTCAAGGGGGAATGTTGCGACTAAATTTTCTTTTAGCGCAATTTTTGGTATGGATTTGGGCAGTAAAAATTCGTTCATTTTAAAACTACTTATTTGAAGGTGTTAATGTTCAGGCGTTTGTTTTGAGCGTCTCTAAAAAAGGGCTGCCCTAACGTTAATTACGTTCAGTTTCAGTGGTATGAAAAAGCGAACGAGGCCGTGTGATGGAGTGAAGAAAGCCTTGTTTAAGCGCTAGGGTATGCCAGTTTGGCGGGATTGTTATATGTGCAACACTTGCTGTAGGTAATAATTTCCCGTTTTCTGGAATGAGAGGGGCATTAATAACTAAAGATTTCAGCAGGCCTTCTAGGGATGGATTATGACCGATAATAATAACAGATTCGAATTTATCGGGAACTTGACGTAATAGACGATACAAGTCTTCCTCGGAAGCTTGGTAAATCTCAGGAATTATTTCGATAGCCTCCGCCTTAATGGACGCTTCCTGACAGAGTAATTCTGCTGTTTTTAGCGCGCGGTGGGCGGGTGACACAAGTATTTTTTGGGGCCTGATCTGCTGCTTTTTGATCCACCGGCCTATTCTTTTCGCACTGCGGCGGCCCCTTTTGCTTAAGCGGCGCTCAAAATCACTGCAGTTTTGCGACCAGTCAGATTTTGCATGGCGCATGAGGAAGAGTTCATGATTCATAGTTTGCTTATTTACTGCGTAAGCTGGCAACGCGGGTATAAAGTTCGCTGGGTAAGAAGCGCATTAAATTTACGAGGTTGTATAACCATCCGGGCACGCCGACTACCGCCTTTCCAAGCTCTACCCCTTGGATAATGATAGCGACAGCTTTATCTACGTCCAGCATAAAGGGTATGGAGTCTTCTATATCGGCTGTCATGGGGGTGCGAATAAATCCGGGGCAAACAGTGGTCACTTCGATATTTTTTCGTCGATATTCCACCCTGAGCGTTTCCAAAAAGGTATTTAAACCCGCTTTGGTGGAAGAATAAAGTGCGCCGCCAGGGAGGCCCCGAATAGAAGCGATACTGGAAATCCCTACCAGTTGACCCTGTCCTTTTTCTAGCAATAAAGGCAATGCAATCAATAAGGTGTTGATGGCACCCACATAGTTCACCTCAATCATGGCTTCAATTTGATGGGGTTTAAGTTGGTGGGCCGGTTTTAATACCCCTACTCCGGCATTGGCAAAAACCACATCCAAACCATTGAGCCTTTCATTGGCAGAATATATTGCTTGCTCCAGCGCTTCTCGCTCACGCACATCCACTGCGTATATTTCAACGTGGGCACCTTTGCTTTGCAACTCTTCTTGCAAGGCTTGAAGCTTATCTTTACTTCTCGCCAATAAAGCGAGTTTGCAGTGTTTTTTCGCCAGTTGTCGTGCCAGCTCTGCCCCCACGCCGGAAGACGCGCCAGTGATAAGAACGGATTATCCATTTAATTTCATAACAAAAATCTTTCACGTTGTTTAAACGTTAATAGGTATATCAGAGAGCGAAAGTACGATGCAAGTTAATCAAGCAGTTCCACGGGGTGCGGTCGTAAAAAATAGGATTGGGAGAAGATGGGTTCTGGGTCTTTATCGATATACGGTTTAAAGAGGGCAATGAGTGTTTGTAGGGTGCAGGCTTCAACTCGGTATTGTTCGAGGTGTTTTTTTGCACACTGAAAGTCGGCTGTGTTCGCGTGTATTTCAACACGCTTTAAGAGCAAATCAAGAACCTTAAATAAGCCTTTGCGGGTAACGCTTACCGCTAAGCTATCCATTAGCGCACTTACATAGCGCTCAGCCAGTTTTGTGGTAGATAGGCTGTCGGTGTTCAACAGTATTTGGCCAAGTTTGTAGCACGCTCTTTCATCATGGCTTTTTACAAGGAGGTCATATTGTTGATGGAAGCGGGTTAGCGTTGCAATATTTATATTTTCGGCGATTAAACGTTGCCAACGCTGATAAGCGACGGCTCTTTGCATAAAGTTTTCTAAGGCCCCTGCTTGAGCCAGCGTGTCTTCATCAGCAATGGGCATAGAGGGGAAATTTTCTTGCAACCTTTGGGAATAAATCCCCACGCTGGTAAATTCAATTTGCCCCTCTCTGATTATTTTCACGTGTATGGGGCCGCAACTGGGTGAATTTCGTTTGAAAATATAGGCAGATAATTGTTTATGCGCGAGTTTTTGCTTGTCGGCGCAATCTATAAGTTGTTGGGTGAGGTTTATTGACGCATCGTCAACCGCAAGGCATTGAATGGTATTTTTATTCCAGTGTAGTTGAATGGGCGGGCGAGGAATGCCAAGGCCAATATCGGTTTCAGGGCAAAAGCTATTGAAATGGCAGTAATCCCGAAGTGTTTCAACAATATGGGCATTATATGTGTGGCCGCCGTCATAACGCACATTTTCTCCCAGCAGGCAGCTGCTAATTCCGATGTATATTTTATGATGTTTCATTGTGGCTGAATCCAGAGTGCTGCATTTTTGCTTCCCCTTCTACGAGCAGACTAGTCATTCTATGTAAGGCCGGGCGTAACTACTCAGCTCACGCTCAAATTCGCGCATAACAGCGTTAAAAAGTGATCATTTA
>JAESUE010000322.1 GCA_016763235.1 Pseudomonadales bacterium | reverse complement strand
TTTGGACATTTTTTGGCCGTCTAGACCCGGCATTTTAGAAGCAGGAGTAAGCAGCGCCTTAGGTTCTGGCAAAATAACCCTTCCTCCACCCTCAAGAGACCCCTGTAATCGCTTTTTATCACCAAGAGTAATATTTTGCTGATCTTGCACTAGAGCCTGCGCCTTTTCCAGAGCTTCATCATCCCCCTGCTCTTGATAGGTTTTACGTAGTGTCCGATAAATCTTTGCCGCTTTTTTACCCATTTTGCTAATGGCTAACTCTACTGCCTCCTCAAAACCAGGCTCTCGACCATATAGATGATTAAAACGCCTCGCCAATTCACGCGTCAGCTCCACATGAGCAACCTGATCAGCGCCAACAGGGACGTTACCGGCACGATAGATAAGAATGTCGGCACTTTGCAGCAAGGGATACCCTAGGAACCCATAGGTAGCAAGATCTTTTTCTTTCAACTTTTCCTGCTGGTCTTTATAGGTTGGCACCCGCTCAAGCCAGCTTAGCGGCGTGATCATTGAAAGCAAAAGGTTTAATTCTGCGTGCTCTGGTACGCGCGACTGTAAAAAAATAGATGAAGACCCAGGGTTAACCCCAGCAGCCAACCAATCAATTACCATGTCCCAAACACTTTGCTCGATAATGGACACATCCTCATAATGGGTTGTTAATGCGTGCCAGTCTGCAACAAAAAAGAAACATTCGTATTCATGCTGGAGCTGCGTCCAGTTTTTGAGCACCCCATGGTAATGACCGAGGTGAAGCCTTCCTGTGGGCCGCATTCCAGATAACACCCGATGCTGAGGAACAACAGAGTTCAAAACGCTCTCCTTAAATTCTAATCAAACGAAAAAATGGTCTTGGTAAAAGAAAGAGCCAAAGTTTACCGACCTCGGCTCAAATATGAAAAACTTTATTTACATATATTGCAGAAAACAACACCGTATAACGAACGAATTGTTAAAAACGCCCTCTATCGAATACAAAAAAAGGCCATTGCTACATGAACGGGCTGGAATCGCCCAAACCCTCTCTCACTACCTCCGGTACGTTCTCAACCATATCAATGATGGTGGTTTCCTCCATCATACCGTACCCACCATCAACAATAAGATCTACTTGCTGCTCAAGATGATCGCGAATTTCTTCAGGGTCGCAAAGCGGGTATTCATCACCAGGCAGTAGCAAGGTCGCCGTCATAAGCGGCTCACCTAATTCTTCCAGCAACGCTAAGGTAATGGCGTTATCGGGTACCCGTATACCAATTGTTTTTCTTTTAGGGTGCATAAGGCGCCGAGGAAGTTCACTTGTAGCTGGAAAAATAAACGTATAGGGGCCAGGAGTATAGGCTTTAAGAAGCCGGTAATGACTATTCCCTACCTTTGCATAAGTTGAAATAGAAGATAGATCCGGACAAATAATAGAAAAAGAATGTTTTTTATCTAGCTGCCGAATTTTAATAATTCGATCTAATGCTGACTTATCACCAATATGGCAACCAATCGCATAGGCAGAATCTGTTGGGTAAACCACAACCCCACCTTTTCGGATAATTTCTACCGCATGTTTAATCAAGCGAGACTGCGGGTTATCCGGGTGAATTCTAAAATATTGACTCATGAAAAGCTCAAAGAGAGAAATAGGTGACGCATTATAGGGTAAATACTTGCCACCCTCAGTAATAAAAATACAAGAAAGACGGTAACTACTTTATTTAGCTCACGTTCAAATTTGAACGAAATCTAAACAGCTACAGAGTTTACTGAGTAGTTACGAGGGATACAGCGATTCACATACACTTTTGCCAAAGCGAGCTATCCCAGAGCGTTTCGCAGCCAGAGGGCATTTCAGCTAGAGCGCCAAAGCGCATCCCTGGATAAGAAAAGCCATGAAAGTCACTTCCAGCGGAGGCCACCAGACCAAACTGTTTTGAAAGGCGTGCCAAGTCCTGGGTTTTTGATAGCGCTTGCCCCGAGTACAAGACCTCCATACCCTCGCCGCCAGATTCTTTAAAACACGCCAACAGCTTGGCAAGCTTAGTTCGAGTAATGCGGTAACGCCCTGGGTGAGCGACAAGCGCCACACCTCCAGCGGCAGTAATCCATGAAACTGCTTCAGGGATCGAGGCCCAATCAGTGGCTACATAGGCAGGCTTCCCAGCCGCGAGGTATTTGGTAAAGGCACTCTGGAAGTTATTCACCACACCACGCTTAATTAAAACACGCGCAAAATCAGGCCTACCCACATAGTGTGTTTTCACCTGCTGGGAAACCTCTTCCCACATACCTTCTATCCCCAGCTTCTCGAATTTCTTAGAAACCTGCTGCGCACGGGTGACTCGTTCTGTTTGATGAAACTTTAAGCCATCAATCAGAGTCGAATTATTAACATCCACACCAAGACCAAGAATATGAATATCCAGCTTTTCCCAGCGCGTAGAAATTTCCACACCGTCAACCAGTGTGATTCCCGCTATTTTTGCAGCCGCTTCAGCACGAGGCAGGCCATCAACGGTATCGTGATCAGTCAGGGCGAGAACGTTAACGCCACCTGCGCTAGCTTCTCTAATCAAATCTTCAGGGGTGAGGTCCCCGTCAGAAAAGATGGAATGGCTATGTAAGTCATATTTCATGGCGTAATTTGCAATTCATTGCATCCGCTAGTTATAAAACAGGCTGTTTGAAGTAGTATAAGGAAAAAACGTGGTGAATCATCAAATATACACTTAAAATCTGCCCCAAGCTGTAATAGTAAACAACTGGTAACACATCAGCGAACTCTGTAACTGTTTAGATTGCGTTCAAATTTGAGCATGAGCTGAGGTGTTACAACTACTGAACGACTACCGATTACCATATACATACAAAGGAATATACTAAATTTATGAAGCAACTCATTGATTTTATACCACTTATAGCATTCTTTGTCGCTTACAAAATGGTGGATATATATATGGCCACCAAGGTACTTATGGTCATCACCAGCATTCAATACGCTATTTACTGGATTAGAGATCGTAAACTGGAAAATGCCCAGATTATCACGCTTATCGCCGTACTTGTCTTTGGCAGCTTAACTCTTTTCATGCACGACGAGACCTTCCTCAAGTGGAAAGCCCCCATTGTGAATTGGATTTTTGCGATCACATTCCTCGGCAGCCATTTCTTTGGGGAGCAAAATCTCGTAAAAAGAATGATGAGCCACGCGGTCAATTTACCTGACATCATTTGGGATCGATTAAATTACAGCTGGGTGGTTTTTTTCCTGATAAGTGGTTCAGCCAACCTTTATGTGGCTTTCACCTTCCACGAAATATGGGTAGACTTCAAGGTTTTCGGGAGCCTAGGGATGACCTTACTGTTCCTCATAGGACAAACCGCTTACCTCTCACGCCATGTAATTGAAGACGAAAGCGACCCCTCAGTTAAACAAACAGAAAACAAGTAGACTTCTTCATTATGCTCTATGCAATTATCAGCCAAGATGTAATAGACAGCCTGCCATTAAGGAAAAGCGCCAGAGAAGGTCACATTGCGCGCCTAAATCAACTCAAAGAAGAAGGCCGTCTCGTACTGGCTGGCCCACACCCAGCGATTGACTCAGAAACCCCTGGCGAAGCAGGCTTTACTGGTAGCTTGATCGTTGCGGAATTCGGCAGCCTATCATCCGCACGAACCTGGGCTGATGATGACCCATATATTACTGCGGGAGTTTATAAAAAGGTTATCGTTAAACCTTTCAAAAAAGTGCTTCCTTGAGGCCTGTCACGACTACAACATAAACATAACCACAAAAACATTACTAAAAACTCTCTCAGGATATTTTCTCCACAATACCCTGAAAGGGGTGCAACAAATCGACACATGCCAGAAGACAGCGAAGCAATTATTTTAATTTCCGTTGCGCCTCAACCAGAACGCCTTACCTTATCGTTATCTACGCCTCCACCCTGGTAGGTTTCAAACAGGGCCAAAAACCTAATAAATTAGTATATTTGTTAGGCAGCCTATACAATCTCACTGTGGAATAACGGAAATTATTCCTTTCTTTTTTAAGGATATTAGGAGTTGCACACTTAATGAACATCCATGTTAACTTTAGAAACACCCCTTTTTACTCGTTATCCATTC
This sequence comes from Pseudomonadales bacterium, assembly GCA_016763235.1. Lineage (GTDB taxonomy): Bacteria > Pseudomonadota > Gammaproteobacteria > Pseudomonadales > UBA3067 > UBA3067. The sequence continues at coordinate 12,947 of JAESUE010000322.1, read as the reverse complement.
TTATAATTTTTTCTACCTTTTTAAGCGCATCCGTTCAAGCAGAACGCGCCTATGTTTCTGACGCGCTAACCATCCCCATCCGAAGCGGCCACTCGATACAGCACCGAATAAAAAAATACCTTAACAGTGGCACTGTACTGGAGGTTGTTGAACTTTCTGAAGACAAAGAATGGAGCCATGTTACTGCTGCAGGTTCAGACGGCTGGGTACGAAACCAGTACATTCAAAATGCGCCCACTGCAAAACTACAGCTAATCAGCGCCAAAAATCAGTTAGTGCGGCTAAAAGAAACAACCCAAAATCAAAACCTGCGCCTGAAGACGCTTTCATCAGAACTGAACACACTACAAAAACAACATAGCAAACTAAGTAAAAACCACGACTCAACCGAAGAAGAATTTAGCGACCTCAAACAGCTCTCTGCCAACGCTATTCGTATCGATAGGGCAAATAGTGCGCTAATAAAAGATAACCAACTGATGAAAGTCGATATGGAACAGTTAAAAGCTGAACGCGACAAATATAAGTCGGACAACTTTAACAAAGGGCTTCAGCTTGGAGCAGGAATATTAATCATCGGCATTCTCGTAGGGTTCATCATGAAATCAAAGGGCCGCAAACAAACCAATAGTTGGTAGAAATACCTACTTATCAATTGCCACCCTAAAAACCTTGCTGCACACAAGGGACAAAAGCTTCTCGTATCACCACGCCAGCACACAGGATGCTTTACATGCTGCCAGACAGCCAAAAATTTAAACGTTTTCTATCCCAGATTGAACGCCTTCTAAACGGCTCCGAGTTCCCACCATCTTGGCCAGAGATTGCCCAGATGAGTGAGTTCAGCGAACCAGAAATTCTTGAACATATATTCCTACTTGCATCCTCAAACAAAAATTTAAAAACACCCTTCGATGCACTTGAATACCTCTTGCACTGCACACTTTTAGAGCTAATGATCCAAATTCGCCACGGACAGAGTGCTCCCCAAGAAAAATGGGGAAAACTACAGTCAATTTTAATCGCCGCTTTAAACTCAGAACAAGGCAATGATGATCTCCTCACTTTAATTCTTGATCACATTAGCACCCACAACCTACCGTTTGAGCCTGAAACCCTTCAGGCAACGATAGATTGGCAGCAAAACAAATTCGAACCCACAGATGAAGAAGCCAACCTCACTCAGGAAGAAATTAATAGTGAGCTCATCAGTCACCTTGAACAGCTTCACATTTCTTCTGAATTTGAGTTTTACCAACTATTTGCAGATCGCTTAACATTTTTTGCCGATGAAGCGATTGAAGGTTTTGTATTTGACTTATTGGGGGCAGACCAGCCTATATTGCGCGAAGGTGCGTTACTGTTTCTACTTCATAAACGCAAAGCCGTCAGGTCTACAATTATAGGGGCGTTGCATGATGTTTTTTTCCAGCAAAAGGTTTCTCCCAAAGGCCTGCGGCGTTTAATCACGTCACGCAACTGGCTTCCTAGTGACGGAAAGACACAAATAGATACTGTCATTAAGTCCATTCGGAAAACCGGTTTACCTTGTGAGTCAGCCAGTGTCCCAGACTCAATAAAGGTAGTAAAAATCTACGCCTCAACGACCGATGGTGTGGGCGCAGCATCCGTCATTAGTATTTTTAAAGTAGGTCCACAATTTGCGTTAGTCGGTGCAATCCTTAAAGAGCACTACGGCGTTCTTGATGCGTGGGTCTCCCCTCTCACCACGCGCAAGGAGTGCGAAAACCAGATTTCACACATGAAATCAGAAATTTATTGCCTAGAAACAAGCGAAGAATGGGTGCGCTGCACCTTACCTCATTTCCTAGCGCTTAACGTTCAAAGCGGCGAGCCTCTCACTGCCGAAACGCTGTTATGGACAGAATGGCTGGGATTGAATATCTGGCAGCCTCAACCTCTTGACCTACCGCGCTTACTTAAGCAATGGCACGAAGAGTTTCCTTCACTTTTTTCCCAGAATGCCCATAAAAAAGCGCTTAGCCGTAGCGCAAAGTGGATTGAAAAAGCGGCCTTTTCCCAAGGCTGGTTTGAACAAGATGATCAACTGGAAAAAAGGGTACATAAGTTCTTTTCACATGATTTACCCGAAGAGTCTTTATCAACCGTCGATTATTTGCTATCGCCACACCGCGCTAAGTGGCGTGACCGATTTGTTTTACTCGCGCTATGGGCGAAACATAATACCAAGAAAAGAGGGCCTCACTGGCAAGACTTTGCGATCATTTCGGCCGCTATAGATTCTTCGAAAGATCTCCATGATATCCCGATAATGAGATCCATTGCGTACAATACACTTGATTACTATAGTGCTATATCACTTCAAAACGAAAAACCAATTGACGCGCCACACTTGCGCTCGGTTCCAAAACAAAGTGAAGCTCCCCGCTCAGCAGAAAGCAAGATTGACCCGGAAGATGAAACACTTTTTTTTCAAACGCATGGCTTTTTATGTGCCATTTGCTGCGCACCCCAAGAACCAGACCCTAAGGTATGGATGCAGTATTTATTAGAAAGTTTATTTCTAGACTTTGACACTGAAGATCACTCTGAAATACTCGAAGCCTTTTTTGACGATGTTATCGATCAATACAATGACATTCTTCTTGACCTCGAAAACGATACTCTCGACCTTCCAAATAATAATATTTTATCCTTGCTCCAAACCTCTTATTGGAGCGAGGGTTTTATGCATGGTGTCGACTGCGCAGGCGGAATAAAAAAATGGGATAAAAAATGGCAGAAAAAAGAGTTTGAATCATTGCGCGCAGGTTTATCCCTTATTGATTCAGCATCCAAGCAAGACCCCAGTGCTAATGCTCTCCTTGTAGAAGCTCCTGAGTTTACCAGCCATTTAGTCAGCGGTTTCTATACGAACCTAGGGAAAACCCTCTAACCATCCGCACGTCTTTGAACAAAAAAGAGAGGTTCTAGTGAAACAAGCTTTTTCCATTGCTCGCCTAATAATAACAACCACCCTATGCTGTTTTCTTTCCACTCAACATGCGATAGCTGAAACGGCCCCATTAAACCTCCCACCTATCGTAATTACGGCCCCAAAAAGTGTGCAACCTCTATGGTCCAATACGGGCAATTACAGCGCCATTTCAGCAGAACAAATCAACAATACTCAGCATACCCATATCAATGAAGTCCTATCACAAACTCCTGGCGTTTGGATTAGCAAAGGTTCTGGGCAAGAGCATTTAACGGCCATTCGCTCCTCCTCCATGAGCGGCCCGGGTGCCTGCGGCGCATTTCTCTACTTACAAGACAATGTTCCCATACGACCCGCTGGTTTCTGCAATATTAACAATTTATTTGAAGTAAATAGTGAACAGGCCGGTAGTATTGAAGTTATTCGAGGCCCCTCCAGCTCAATATTTGGCGGTAATGCCCTAAATGGCCTAATTAATATCACCACTCAAAAACCTGCAGAAAAAGACCAAACCCAAGTCTCCCTAGAAGGGGGGCCCTACGACTTCTACCGCTTCAAGCTAAGCAACTCTCTTCGTGAGAAAGATAGTGCCATTCGACTGGATTTCAATACTGTCAGTAGCAATGGATACCGGGATGAAACTGGCTACGGCCAACAAAAACTAAATCTACGAATGGATAGCACCGGGCAAACTTGGAATAACAGCACCGTTCTTAGTGCTTCGCTTTTAAACCAAGAAACAGGTGCCTACGTTGAAGGTGCTGAAGCCTATAAAGACCCTGATTTAAAACGCAGCAATCCCAGCCCCGATGCATACCGCGACGCGTGGTCATCACGTATTTACTCTCAGTTTTCGAAAAATTCAGGGGGGAATAACCTGGTTGTCACACCCTATTGGCGCCGCTCTCAAATGGATTTCCTTATGCACTTTTTGCCGGGCACACCCACTGAAAAAAATGAACAAAATAGCGCAGGGATACAAACAAATTTGGAATGGAACACTTCTAAACACACTTTTTCCGGTGGTTTTCGAATAGAAGCGGCGGAGATCAACCTAACACAAGACCAATCAGCTGCCGAGGTTTTTGGAAAATTACCCCAAGGAAAGCAGTATGATTTTGATGTGAACACCCGTCATTTAGCAGGCTACATTGGTGCAGATTGGCAGATTAACGAACGGCTACATTTGCTTAACAGTCTTCGCCTTGAATACTTACATTATAGCTATGACAACAATATGATTAGCGGAAACACACGTGAAGATGGCACCCTTTGCGTATCATCTCAAGGCTGTCGGTATACCCGCCCAGCAGACCGTAACGATGAGTTTAACGATGCAGCTATGCGACTGGGCTTGAGTTACGATATTAACGAACGCCAGCAAATATTCTCATCTATTGGCAGCGGCTTCAGACCACCCCAAGCTACAGACCTTTACCGCCTCCAGGCTGGGCAAGAAAGTGCAGATATTGATTCAGAACAACTGAATAGCTTTGAAGCCGGCATTAATAGCCATGGAAAAAAATATAGCTCTCAATTAACCACATTTGTTCAGAAAAAAGAAAACGTAATCTATAGAAATTCCGACCGTATCGTTTTTAGTGATGGAGCAACCCAGTCAGAGGGAGTGGAGTTAGCCTTTAATTACGAAATCAACATCGAGCACCAACTTAATTTTGCTGGTACTTATGCGCGTCATCGTTACGATAATACGTGGGGGGATGAAGTCATCGCTGGAGATGATATGGATACAGCGCCACGTCGCATCGCACAACTTCGTTGGTTATTCCACCCTAATAAGTTATTAAACGGGAAGTCATCTTGGACGCTAGAAGCAAATCACACGAGTCGCTATTACACGGATGCTGCCAATCAGCACTCGTACCCGGGTCATACCATTATTAATGGTTATGCCAGCTACGACATCTCTTCGTCAATGAAAATAGCGACCCGCATCACCAATATTGCTAACAAAAGTTATGCGGAACGTGCTGACTTTTCCTTTGGTGAAGAGCGCTATTTTCCTGGCACACCGAGAGCCCTATTTTTGACCTTTGAATGGTTACTGTAGAGACAGTAATATTTTTCGTAGCGACTCAGCTCACGCTCAAATTCGTGCATAACAACGTTAAAAAATGATCATTTATACGTCGTATAGACTCACATTTTTCGCCTTGCGCTGCTCAAATTTGAACGCAATCTGAACAGTTACAGAGTTCGCTGAGGTGTTACTATTTTTCAACAGCGAGCCCCAAGACTGATGCTTCAAACCATTAGGGATTTCAAAGCATCAGTTGAGTGTTTATTTATTATTCAGAAACCTCAGAGCTAACCTCTTCGACGACTTCATCAGGAGCACTGGCTTCGCTGATTAAAACCTCTTCGGAGGGTGCGCCATAAAGCTCTCGTACTTTATTTCGCTGTACCTTTCCAACCGCAGAGATAGGAAATTCTTCCACAAAAACCACTGTTCGGGGTTTTTTATAACCTGCCATTTTACCTCGGCACCAGTCAATAACTTCCTGCTCAGTGGCCGTATCGCCTTCATGTAAACGAATCACGGCACGCACACTACTACCCCACGTTTCGTCGGGTACGCCAATAACGCAAATGTCCTGAATTTTTTCGTGTTCCGCGAGGATGTCTTCTATTTCACCAGGAAATATTTTTTCTCCGCCTGTAGAGATACATTCATTTTTTCTTTCAGCAACCCTAATATCGCCGTCTTCATCAATTGAGCCTAAGTCGCCACTGTAGAACCAGCCATCCTTTATCACTTCAGACGTTTTCCCCTCTTCCTTGTAATACCCTTTCATAATAGTGGGGCTGCGGTAGATGATTTCACCAATACTGCCTGCTGGTACATCTTTTCCATCATCATCTACAATGCGCGTTTCAACCAAGGGCTTACCCACCGAGCGATCTTTCAAGGATTCTGGGCTCATATCAATTTTAAATGAGGTCGTTGGAGCCATTTCAGTTTGCCCAAAGCCGTCAGCAATAATTACTCCCGGAAAATTTGAGAATATTTTCCGCTTGAGGGCTGTAGAGCAAACCCCTCCACCGGTCGCAGCAATAAGGACGGAGCTAAGATCATAGTTGCCAATATCTTTAAATTTTAGAAGTTTTTTCCAACCAGTGGGAACATTCCCTAATAGTGCTGGTTTTTCTCGCTCCACAAGCGCGCAGACTTCCTCAGGATCGAAGTGAACATTAACCGGCATAACCAGTGTCATATTCCCTGAAATCGGCGCTAATATGGCATTCTGATACGCTGCATCATGGAACATGGGAAATGATGGCATCATCTGTTTTATCTGATGATTTTTACCTAAACGCAGAGCAATGGGAGAACCAATCATTTTTTTAGCTACTTTCAGAATGCCGCCCTGTAAGGAAGTACGGCTAAGAATCCATTTTACAGCTCGACTCTCAAGAGCCGAAAACACGAAATTGGGGAGCCCAATTCGTTTTCGTACACCCTCAGGTATGGAAATATCAGGCAAACGAGGAATCATTCCTTCAAGCATGGTATGCAGCAAACTGATATGATTTTTATAGGTGAGCATGACACCTTTTGGTGTGCCCGTTGTGCCACCTGTATAACAGATAACACACGTTTCCTCTTCGGACACCTCTACCTTGGGTTCGATAGACGGATGAGTAGAAATTAATGTCTCATAATTAAGCATCCCTTCTTGCTCTGCACCTTTGAAAACATACGTTTTAATATTTGTCATCTCGGGTAATGCTTCGAGAACGCTGTCCAGCCAAAGTTCTTCAAAAATAAATGCTACCGCCTCTGAGTGCTGGGCTTGGTAAACAATTTCTGAGGCCACAAAACGATAGTTCATGGGAACCGCCACCGCACCCAACTTTTGTATTGCATAGTTGGTTTCAAAAAATTCGGGGCAATTATGAAACATCAAAACAACGTTATCACCCTTCTTTATACCTTGTGCAGCAAACGCGGTAGCCAAGCGATTAACTCGCTCATTAAGCTGAGACCACGTAACTCTCCGATCCCCATACACTAAGAACTCACCATTTGGATTGTATTTCGCACAATTAGCCAGTGCATCACCCATAATATTTGCCATCAATCATCTCTCCCTGAGATTAAGGTTTTAAGTAATTATTTATCGAACAACTACGGTTATAATATTCAACTTATTATTATTTATGTATACAGTAGAAACTTTCAAAAACCGAGGTTAGCGCTAGGGTACAAAATCAGATCACTTATCTCTCTGTCATTTGGCGTCATTTATAACCCAGATGCTCTGCTCTAAATAAAATCTGCCAGTAACACCTCAACTCACGCTCAAATTCGAACAGTATAGAGTTCGCCGAGGTGTTACATCTGCCAATGACTTCAAAGAAAATTAATCATCCTATTGCAACCCAGCATCTTGATATCAGCATAAAATAAGCTGAAATGTAGAGACATCCAGCCATACCGACAATAATTAGTCACATAGATTTGCCGTTATATCCATTTTGGACTACATTTCCAGTGTAAATTTCAATCGGGTATATATTATTCCCGTAAAAACTAAAATCGAACAATTTACAGTCATAAAAAATACTCAAGGGGATTCCAATGAGAAAAATTGTGCTTTCAGCCATTCCACTGCTTGTGGCAAACTCAGCTATTGCCAGCATAAACCTTGATGATGCTGGCAAGGTTAAGGCGTATGGAGACATTCGTCTTAGAATGGAAGTTGAAGATAAAAGTGCCGCAAGTGGTGACCAGGAAAGAGAGCGAACACAAGTGAGAGCACGGATAGGCTTAAAATTTAAGCCTAATAAAGAATGGGGAGCCAATGTTCGTCTGGCAACCAATTCGGATAGCGGCGTATCCACAAACCAGGATCTAAGCACGGATTCAAACGACAAAAACACTGAATTTGGACTCGATAGAGCCCTTATTCAATACACCCCAGAAAAAGCGTCCGGCCTAGCAATCACTGCCGGCAAGATGAGCATGCCTCACGAAAGTAACTCTTCACAGTTTTTTGACTCCGACCAACATATTGATGGCTTTTCTGCCGCATATATTTATAGAGATGAAACAAGAGGTACCACTAAATTCACCTTCACCCATGGCATCCTGAATGAAGGCGGCTTTGGTAATGACGATGACCTTTTTCATGGTCAACTATCATACATTGCTCCCACCATCAAAGACGTTAAGTTAAACGTCTCCATTTCAGCCACGCACCTTAATATTGATGACAACAAATACCAAGCGTCTGAAGTGCTTGGCATCTCAGGTCGTGCGGATTACAAATCAGCCAGATTAGCGTTTGACCTATACAATACAGACAGTGATGAAGATCACCTAGGGCTAGTTTTACAGGGTCGTTATGCCATCAATAAAGAGCTTGGAGTTCGTGCTTATTATTACTACATAGAGGCATTCTCCATGCCTGCAGATGGACGCTATAGCCAAAATGACTTTTCCACTCTGGGCAGTTTTGGTGTTACTAATTTTAAAGGAATACGTTTGCAAGTGGACTACAAACTGGCCAAAAACACTGATGCAAATCTACGACTTTATTCTATGGAGCAAATCAAATCTACCGGAGCCATTGCGAATGATCTTGGTTTTGCAAACTGGGATAACGTAACAGGATTCACTGACGCCATTTCTCTCGATGAAGACAAAGTGCGCTTGCAAGCAAATCTGACTGTGAAGTTTTAACTGACCTTTTATCCCTAGATGGCAGACAGTGGTGTTAGAAGCGCGCTTATTTTTCCACTAATAAGGTGCGCTAATAAAGCCAAAACCGCTATCGCTAAGGGCATGCTTACACACTTAGTACTTTTCCCCGCAAGTGGGAAAAGTACTAAGTCTTTTAACTGCCCATTAATATCTGGCATCATTGTTCTCTCTGTCGGCTTGAATACAGGTCACTATTCAGCGAACCCTGTAACTGTTCAGATTGCGTTCAAATTTGAACAGAACAAGGCGAAAAATGTGAGTTTATACGCATAAATGATCACTTTTTAACACCGTTATGCACGAATTTGAGCGTGAGCTGAATAGTTACGAATACAGTTGTGTACCCAATTCGTTGCCTCCCCTCAAGAAAAACCATAACGCATCAGCGCTAATTTCCATCAGCCCTTCATGCTTACTAAAATGTTATAATTCTAGCCCTCACCTCTATTCATACCTCAACAAGCAAAAGCGACTTCTATGAATAAGTTTGACGAACTCGTGCAGTATTTCGACATTATTCCAGAACATTTTTCACCTATTGTTCCCGGTGCATCCGTCATACTTGCTGCAGTGCTAAGCCACCTCATACTTAAATATATCATCCTCAAAACCATTCATAAGATTGTTTCTTCCGGTGGATTAGACTGGGCAAAAACGCTGGTTTCCAGGAAGATAACCAAGCATTTTCTTCTTATTATTCCCGCATTGGTGGTATATGCCTACTCCGATAAATTTGGCTCACTGACACCCGTCATTTCAAAAATCGCTGCTATATACATTATCATCTCAGTATTAAGGGGGGGCACCGAGATACTGAACTGGGTGACTAATCACTTTCAATCGCAACCCGAATTCAAGCATATCCCTATCAAAGGCTATGTGCAGGTTGCAACAATTGTTATTTATCTAATTTCTTTAATACTCATTGTATCGACAATCACCTCAACAAACCCAAAAGCCTTACTAGCGGGCCTAGGCGCACTCAGCGCCATACTCTTACTGGTATTTAAAGACAGCATACTCGGCTTTATTGCTAGCATACAGATCAGCACGAATGACCTCTGCCGTCGAGGAGATTGGGTAGAGTTCCCACGTTACAAGTCAGATGGAGAGGTACTGGAAGTATCGCTCTACACAGTAAAGGTTCAAAATTGGGACATGACTATTAGTAATATCCCGACCATAGCATTCGTAACAGACTCATTTAAAAATTGGAGGGGTATGGAGGAATCAGGAGGGCGAAGAATAAAACGCTCTATTCATATTGATATCGGCACGATCAAGTTTTGTAATGATGCGTTGATTGAGAAGTTCCTTGGTTCGTCCATCATCGCCGACTATATGAAATATAAAGTGGAAAACATCAACAACAGCCGAAAAAATAACGACAAAGAAAGCATTCCACTGAGAGAGCTCACCAACGTAGGAACTTTTCGCGCCTATATTGAACACTACCTCAAAAAGCACCCGAAAATACATCAATCTATGACTTTACTTGTACGCCAGCAACCTGCAACTGAAAGAGGTTTGCCGATAGAGGTTTATGTTTTTTGCAATGATACTAATTGGAAAAATTACGAAGGAATACAGGCCGATATTTTTGATCATATTTTTGCCGTAGCAAAAGAGTTTGAACTATCCATTTTTCAAAGCCCTAGCAACCTCGACATTAAAAACTTATCCGGCAACAGCGCAAATCATCTCTAAGATAAAGCTTGTCGTCATGGCGTTTGTTTCTGGTAATACGTTGCAGTTACGCAAATTTTAAACCAAACAGAGATTATTCAAGTCGTGCTTTCAAAACCATCCAGCTTTCATCAGAATAAAACCCAGGCACCGTCATACCCTGTAAAAAAACGGGAGATATTAGCGTGGGCTTTTTTTGACTTTGCTAATTCCGGTTACACCACGGTCGTTCTTACAGCAATTTACAGTGCCTATTTCGTTGCGGTGATAGCAAAAAGCAACGCCTATTTTGAAGCCGGCTCAGCCACGTTTGTGTGGACGCTATGTATAGGCATTGCAAACTTTCTTGTATTGCTCAGTGCGCCAATGATCGGTGCCATTTCTGACTATCGCGGCAACAAGAAACAATTCCTTTTAGCATCAACAGTAGGATGCGTCCTATTCACTGCGCTACTCGCCGTACCGGATGAAAATAGTCTCACGCTCTCATGTACCTTCTTAATCATTTCCGCAATGTGTTTTTCCTACGGGGAAAACTTGATCGCTGCTTTTCTCCCTGAAATTTCAAACGAAAAAAATATAGGGAAAATATCAGGGTATGGTTGGAGCCTCGGTTATTTTGGGGGCTTGCTCACCCTGGGTGTCTGCCTCGCTTATTTATTTTGGGCAAGAGAGCATAATATTCCCGATACGCAAAGCATACCCCGAACGCTTTATATTACGGCTCTAATGTTCACCATTACAGCATTACCGACATTCCTATGGCTAAAAGAGCGTGCCACCCCCTCAGCACTTCCGAAAAGCCCCTTCTCCTACCTGTCAATCGGATTTACAAAGGTGCTCGCTACACTCAAAGATTCCACCCATCACCAGGATTTATTCCGATTTTTACTGTGCCTGACAGTGTATCAATCTGGAGTTGCGGCGGTCATTGTTCTAGCGGCTATTTACGCCCAAGAAGTCATCGGGTTTAATAGCCAGCAACTAATTGTATTGATTATGATCGTAAACCTGACGGCGGCCATCGGAGCTTTCCTGTTCGGCTTACTACAGGACAAACTCGGATCAGTAAAATCTCTCGCTTTGTCGTTAATGTTGTGGATTGTGGCGATGTTTTTAACGCTGGTCAGTAGTGACGCATCAACTTTCTGGGTTGCCGCAAACCTAATTGGCTTTGCCATGGGGGCAAGCCAGTCTGGTGGAAGAGCCCTTATTGGCCAGTTGACGCCAGTGCAAAACTCAGGGGAATTTTTCGGGTTATGGGGTTTTGCTAATCGCCTTGCCGCAATTATTGGCCCAATGAGCTACGGGGTTATTAACTATTTAACCCAAGGCAACCACAAGGCTTCACTGGTATCCACCTTGATTTTCTTTATTGTGGGACTGGCATTACTTTTTAGGGTTAATGTTCGAAGAGGAATAGATGCAGCCATATTAAAATGAGCATAAAAAAGCCCTCCTATAAAAGGAGGGCTTTTTTCGCACCTATTATTTATGTAACTATTCAGCTCACGTCCAAATTAACGCCGTTATGCGCTAATTTGGACGCAATCTGAACAGCTACAGGGTTCGCTGAATAGTTACTTATTTATTGCCTTAATACTTTACTTGCAGGCGAAACGAACTTAACCGTGTGCCTTGATGCCTTCCCACAACTTTTCTTCCAGATCACGCTTGATCAGCTTACCGGAAAGTTGGCGAGGTAACTGCTTTTCGAAGTACAACTTCTTTGGTAGTTTAAAGCCGTACAAACCTTCATCTTTACAGAACTTCACGAGTTCTTCTAAAGTAGGCTCTTTTTCACCTTCCTTCAATTGCACAAATGCTGCGGCCACCTCGCCGAGGTCCTCATCAGGAGCACGTACAACCGCCGCATCAAAGATACAGCTGTGACGTTTGATAACCTCTTCAATTTCATTTGGGAAGACATTAACACCACCGGAAATAATCATTTCCTTTGCACGAGACGTGAGGTAGAGGAAATCATCTGCATCGACGTAACCGATCAATCCATCGTCATACCAAGGTCGCCCTTCGATCTCAAGAAAGGCTTCATCAGTTTTCTTTTTGTCGCCTTTATACTCTAGGCCAAGTGCCATGTGAGAACGAATGACAACTTTACCTTCCTGACCAACGGGGGCCCAAGTACCTTTTTCTTCATCATAAATTCGGCACTCAGCACCTCGTATTTTACCGACACTATTGTAGCGATTGTCATCGGCCTGATAATCCTGGGGAACCAGCACAGAAACAATACCGGTTTCAGAAGCGCCATAATATTCCATAAAAATATCTTTTTTTGCACCTTGTCGACGAAATAGCGCATTAATATTACGCTTAACATCAGGCGGGCAAGGTGCCGCTGCACAAATAATACTGTGCATAGTGCTTAAATTATAGCGAGACAGAACCTCTTCAGGTAATGCCAAAATACGCTCAAGCATAGTCGGCGCAACAAACGTCCAGTTAATGCGTTCGTCTTGTATAGTTTTGAGGAACAATTCCGGCTCAAAACGGGGCAATGGAACCGCTGTGCCACCTAGGAAAAATGGCAATACGGCTACTTGTACACCC
>JAESUE010000321.1 GCA_016763235.1 Pseudomonadales bacterium | reverse complement strand
CCCAGGTTGCACTGGATAGTTCCATCCCCGTTTCATTCGGCGTTCTAACCGTTGATACCATTGAGCAAGCCATTGAGCGCTCCGGCACCAAGGCTGGAAACAAAGGCAGCGAAGCGGCCCTCAGTGCAATGGAAATGGTCAGCCTAATCAAGAGTATTGATGCCCTGTGAACGACTCTTCCGCGCCCAAATCAGCAGACAAACCTCGCCCAGCAGCACGCCGTAAAGCCCGGCGTTTTGCCCTACAAGCCCTTTATCAGTGGCATATCGCCGGAGGAAATCTCAGCGAAATAGAAGCGCAATTCCGCAACGAAAATGCCATGCACAAGGTCGATTTACCTTTTTTCCACGAATTGCTGCACAAAATCCCAGCCAACGTGGGTAGCCTCGACCAACAGTTAGAACCACTGCTCGACATAAAAAAAGATGACTTAGGTGTCGTAGAGCTAACAGCTCTTCGCATCGGCGCTTATGAGTTATGCCACCGCATCGATATTCCTTACCGTGTGTGTATTAACGAAGGCATTGAGCTTGCCAAGGTATTTGGTGCCGAAGATAGCTACCGCTTCGTTAATGCTGTGCTCGACAAGTTAGCCAAACAGGTGCGTAGTACCGAAATAAAAGGCTAAACCCTCTTCCCCTGGTAGAAGGGGTATGGTTTAACACCTCAGCGAACCCTGTAAGGGTTCAGTTTGCGTTCAAATTTGAGCGTAAGCTGAATAGTTACGGTATGGTTTACCAAGGAATAAGCATGGCTGTCGAAGAGTTTTCACTGATCGAGCGTTACTTTAAAGACAGCCAAGCCTTTCGCAAAACAGCCGATGTAGACAAAAATATTGGCGTAGACACAGGCATAGGCGATGATGCCGCCATTCTGACTCCCCCAGCGGGAAAACGTCTTTGCGTAGCTGTAGACACCCTCGTTTCAGGCCGACACTTCCCCAGCAACACCAGCGCTTACGATGTAGGCTACAAAGCTTTGGCCGTAAACCTCAGCGACCTTGCCGCAATGGGTGCCTCCCCTTACGCCTTCACCCTTGCACTCACCCTTCCCGACACCGACAAGCATTGGCTTCAAGGCTTTAGTGAAGGTCTCTTTCAGCTTGCAGAGCAATACCAAATCGCCCTAATTGGTGGCGATACAACGCGCGGCCCCCTCACAATTTCGATACAAATTATAGGCTTACTTCCACATGGCCAAGCTTTATTACGCAGCGGCGCGCAAGCGGGGGATGATATTTATGTTTCAGGAAATATTGGTGACGCAGGACTTGGGCTAAAATTACAGCAGGATCAACGGGCACCTGCAACACCCTCTTACAAGCAGCACCTTATTTCACGCTTAAATCGCCCCAGCCCACGGATTGAACTGGGGCAAGCACTGCTTGGTTTAGCAAACTCTGCCATTGATGTCTCTGATGGTTTGCTCGTGGATTTAAAACACATTCTCGATGCGAGCCAAGTCGGTGCCAGCATCATGCTCGAAGCCATCCCACTTTCTAGCGCTTATTTAGCCCTTTCAAACGATAATACCCCCCCTCTCCAAACGTTTATAAATGCGGTAGAAGCAGGCGACGATTACGAATTATGCTTTAGCGCCGCAAAAAATAAACGTGATCAGATCAAGGCATTAAAGAAACGCTTCCCCATCACCCGTATCGGTGAGATAAGCCAAGAGAAAACCCTGCAATGCATTGACGCAAAGGGGAAAAAACTTGATTATCGCCCTCTGGGGTTCGAGCATTTTTCATAATAGTGCCATGAGCAAACCCTGTCACAATCCACGTTTAAGGAAATATATGAACAGCGTCCCCGAAGGTAGTTTACGTAAGCCTGTCCACTTCCTCGCACTTGGCTTTGGAAGCGGCACCGCCCCCTTCGCACCTGGCACGTTCGGAACACTTGCCGCCATCCCTATTTTTCTTATTCTTGGGCAGCTTTCACTCCAAACTTACCTCATCAGCTTACTTATTATTTCGATTACAGGAATTTGGATCTGCGGGAAAACGGCTCACGACTGGGGAATTCACGACCACCCCGCCATTGTCTGGGATGAGTTTGCCGGCTTTCTGGTAACGATGATTGCAGCACCAATGGAATGGAAGTGGATAGTTATTGGCTTTTTGCTCTTTCGCCTCTTTGATATATGGAAACCCTACCCAATCAAAATGCTCGATACAGAAGTCAGCGGCGGTTTTGGCATTATGGTGGATGACATCGTTGCAGGGCTCTATGCGCTCATCATCTTACAGCTTCTAATATACTATTTAGCTTAGCGAACCCTGTCAGTGAATTTTATAGCCGTTTTGAGTGCGTTCAAATTTGAGCGCACTCTGAGTATCTGCCCTATAGGCTACTTACAGAGCTTACAACCCTTAGCAACTTCGCTACTTTCCACGTAACGAAATTTACGCTTTCCACGTTCACCCTGAACAGGCACAAATCCATATTGCCCTTCCTGTGTGCTGTGTTTTTTCTCCTCAGACTCTTCGGGCTTTCTTTTAGCGGATTTTTCACCCAAAAGAGGGGCTTTTTTCGTCACCATGCTCACCTCACAAAAGATCAACGACCTATATCGTTAGAATTAGTAACACCTCAGCGAACTCTGTAAGAGTTCAGATTGCGCTCAAAAGCAGAGTCTATATCCCTACAAGTATAGTCTACACTCACTAGACCAACCTCCCTATACAGACGTTGTAAATAATCAATGAGCACGGATAAGCGAAAAGAAAAGCTTCTTAAACTACAACTCAGATACACGCACGAGCTACCCGAAAAAGTAGCCGATATTTTTGATACCTGGGAAAAGCTCGTCGCGGACTGTGAAAACCCAGAGCTTTGGGAGCTAATGTCTCGCCTGCCTCATAACTTGGCAGGCTCAGGAACCACCTTTGGGTACCCTGAAGTCACCCGTATTGCCCGTGAACTGGAACAACATGTAAGAAGCGCAGAACAAAACTCGCTGCTAAAAGATTTCGCCAGAAAAACCCAACGCCTATTAAGAGATCTGGATAGTGCCAGCCAGGTCAAGCCACAGGATATAGCACTCGTTTCAACCACCACTCGAAACCAACAGGCTAAAAAAGAGCACTCTCAAAGCACTATTTATTTACTTGACCAAGCCGGAGAGAGTGACCCCTCTTTAGAAAAACAACTTGGCTTTTACGGCTATAAACTAAAATCCTTCTCTAAGCCAAAAGCTCTGCGACAAGCAATTCAAGTACAACTGCCCTGCTGTTTTATAGTAAAAATTTCTGGCCATTACGACCAAAGCTTTGAACTGGTAAAACAGTTAAAAGAAATCAGCGGCAACAACATCCCCCTCATCGTGACGGCCAAAGAAAGCTCCACACAAGCACGACTTCTTGCCGTCAGGGCTGGCGCAAACGCATTTTTTGATGAACCCTTTAGAACCACCCGGCTGATAGATAACCTCGATCAACTAACAGAAAAGGGCGGCCACCACCCCTATCGCATTCTCATTGTTGATGACGATGAACCAACGGCTGATTATTACTCTCTGTCTTTGCAAAATGCCGGCATGGAAACAGCAACTGTCACCAATCCAATGGACATCATGCACTACATGGTGGAGTTTGATCCTGACCTCATACTCATGGACCTGTATATGCCAGAGTGCTCAGGGGGAGAACTGTCTGAGTTAATTCGACAACAGGAAGGCTATGTTGGCACCCCTATCGTTTTTTTATCCGCAGAAACCAACCCCGAAGCCCAAATTGAAGCCATGAGTTATGGTGCCGACGAATTCTTAACCAAACCGGTGAGAATCCGTCATTTGATTGCGGTAGTAAAAATTCGCGTGCAACGCTTCCGCCAAGTGAAATCCTTAATCGTCAGAGACAGCCTCACCGGTCTCTACAACCACACCCACACCAAAGAGATGCTACAGAGAGAGCTTGGTCTCACCATGCGCAGTGGTGCGCCCATGCAGTTCGCCATGATTGATATTGACCTCTTTAAACTGGTCAATGATAACTACGGACACCCCATAGGGGACTGTGTTATTAAAATTCTGGCGAGATTGCTCAAACAGAGCCTGCGCAGTACCGACATTATCGGTCGTTACGGAGGGGAAGAATTCGCGATCATCCTACCAGGCACGAATGAAACCGAAGCAGAAAAAATCTTAAATAAGATTCGAGAAAACTTTAGTGAAATCGTCATTGCATCCGAAAAAGGCGACGTAAAATGCACCTTTAGCGCAGGTATTTCAGGCTACCCTGCATTAGAAAGCAGTACAGATATCACACAGTCAGCCGATGAGGCCCTTTATTTCTCCAAACGTAATGGCCGCAACCTAGTGAGCCTTAGCCACCAAGATACGGCGCTAATTGCTAAAAAGTAGCCGGTTTAGGTAGCGGGATTGTAACTGTTCAGATTGCGTTCAAATTTGAGCAGTACAAGGCAAGAAATGTGCGTTTATATGGTTAAATAATCACTTTTTAACGCTGTTATGCACGAATTTAAGCGTGGGCTGAATAGTTACAAAGCAGCTTACGATACAGGCGTGAACCCTACAGCATTAAATAATTTCTCTATTTTCCAGGTGATTGGAAGGTACCATTCGTTTATGGAGCACACCAAATACAACGAGTTGATGCTTATCTAGCACATAATAAATGATGTGGCTTGCGTGGGAAAAGCTAAAAACACCCACCGTAATATCAGGCACGTGCTTGCCAAGCCTTGGTGCATCAGATAGCAAATTGATGGTTTGACGTAGCTCCAACAGGTATTTTTTAGATTGTAATACGCCCCATTGGGTGAGCGTATAGCGTCTAACTTCAATGAGATCAGATTGTGCATCGGAGGTTAGACGATAGCTTGGCATATTAATCGTGCTGACCTGACTCTAATGCTTCAAAAAATGACTCCCCATCGATGGTGTTACCACTCTCAATGTCTTTTTTTGCTCTGATGGCTCTTGATTGCAAGAGCTGTAATTTAAGTGCTTCGTTGCTTTCATATTCATCCATAGAAATAATAACCGCAACAGGTTTACCGTTTTTGTTAATTTGCACCGGTGCCCGCTGGGCTTTTAGTAACAGGTCGCCAAATTGGGTTTTAGCTTCATTAGCCGATAAAGCTTCCATGATTATGCCCTCGCATCAATATCGTTCGATTCAATCATTATAGGCGAATCGCACCTTTTGAGTCAAAAAACAGCCAAAGCCAACAGCCGTATGCGTATTTCAAGGTTGTTTTAAAGGTAACTATTCAGCTCACGCTCAAATTTGAACGCAATCTGAACAGTTACAGAGATCGCTGAATAGTTACTTTTAAAGTAGCTTACAGCTGCGGATACCGTTGAGAAGTTAGAAGACTTGCTGCCATGGAATATGACTTCTAAGCAAGTACCCAATAAAAACAAACAACCCAGTACTTCTGCATTGGAAATTTAATGGGCAATTCTGGTGCTGATACCGTGTAACCATCGAGGCAAGAAAGCTTGCAGCCGCCCCCGAGCTGAGTGACACGTGAAATAATCTGCCGGCCAAACGTGTCAACAAACCGGTCGCCAACAATTTTTAATTTTGATCGTGTCATGTTGCTCGCTTTCATTTGAGCAGGGCAGATAATTATAGAACTCAAGTTTCGGAGTTAAAAATGGTATAGGAAATCCCGCAGGTTGGCGTGTCCCGTGACTGATGGCGTATTTTAAGACAATTAATCCAGAAATCTTTCCAGTAGAAAGTTTAGATACTGCTGCCCTTTTGCTGTGGGGCCAAAGTGATTCCCATCGTCCCACATCAACCCTTCCGTCACAAGAGTCGCTACTTTTCCCTCTACAGCCGACCATGGTTCGCCAGTGCGGGATGTAAATATTTCACGGCTTGAACCGTCAACGAGGCGTAACGCGTTGAGCATAAACTCAAAGCCTAGATCACTTTTTTTAAGAATGTTCTCGCCTGCGCAGTAGGCCTTATCGGGGTTTAGATAATCCCCTGGTGCGCGCGTTTTCCAATACCGTTTAGCGGTGGTTGGATCGGGCGTCGTTATCTTTCCGTGAGCGCCAGGGCCAAGCGCTAGATAATCTCCAAATTGCCAATAGTTCAAATTATGGCGAGAGCGAAATCCTTCTTGCCCATAAGCAGATATTTCATAATTACGAAAGCCGGCTTCCTCAAGGAGTTTTTTTCCCGCCACTTGCATATCCCAAATAAAATCATCATTCGGCAAGATGGGTCGATTTTTATAGAAATACGTATTCTGCTCTATCGTGAGTTGATACCAAGAAATATGCCGAGGTTTAAGTTCAATCGCCTGTTGAAGGTCATCCATCGCAGCTTGCTGGCTTTGCTCTGATAAACCGAACATTAGGTCAATATTAATATTATCAAAACCCACCGACTGAGCGAGTTTCACGGCTCTATATGCTTCGTCACCATCATGAATGCGACCTAGCTTGCTCAAATGTTGCCCAGAGAAAGATTGCACCCCAATAGACAAACGATTGATGCCTACCTCACGAAAACCAGCAAATTTTTCCTGCTCGAAGGTACCAGGGTTTGCTTCTAGGGTGATTTCGATATCTGGACTAAATCGAATTTTTGTAGACAGCTCGGTTAAAAGCCGCCCATAGAAATCAGCAGAAAGGAGGCTCGGCGTGCCTCCGCCAATGAATATCGAAACAAGCTCACGGCCTTGTACGAGGCTAAGCTCGCCCGCCAAGTCATCCAGAAGCGCTGCTAAAAATTCCTTTTCAGGCAGCTCGCCCTGATGCTCGTGAGAATTAAAATCACAATAGGGACACTTTTTCACACACCAAGGCGTGTGAATATAGAGGGAAAGAGGAGGTAGCATCACAAGTCTAAGAATATTCTAGTAATAGTAATCACATTAAGGCTTCACGATATAGGCTAACAAATTCCTCTAATGCCTGGCCACGGTGACTAATGCGGTTTTTCTCTGCCAAAGGGATCTCTGCGGCAGTACAGCGTTTTTCCGTTAGATAAAAAATAGGGTCGTAGCCAAAACCTTCGCTACCAGACTCAGCCTCGGCAATGCGACCTTGCCATTTCCCTACGGCAACGAGAGGCGTTGGGTCATCAGCAAACTGCACATAAACGATGGCGCAATAAAAATAGGCTCCGCGATCTTCTTGGGACACATTACGTAGCTCGTTCAACAGCTTTTGCAGGTTTGTTTGATCTGTAGCGCCCTCGCCAGCATATCGAGCGGAGAAAATCCCAGGCTGCCCACCGAGAGCAGGCACAACAATACCCGAATCATCGGCCATTGCAGGCAGGTTTGTTTGTCGGGAGGCGTTACGCGCTTTAATCAATGCGTTTTCAATAAAGCTCAAACCATCTTCAGGAACTTCGGATATATTCAGCTCTTTTTGAGAAACCAACTCAACAGAAAACTCTTCCAACTTGGAACGAATTTCACGTATTTTCCCCTGGTTACCACTGGCCACTACAATTTTATTCATTGTTAAACCTATTTTACGGAGTTGTTTACGCCATTAGAAACTTTAAAAACCAGGGATATTAACCAGCGCAGGGAACGGGGAGGGGAAACGACGAGGTAACGACTATATCAGTGAACTCTATTCAACAAACTCTATTCAACGAACTCTGTAACTGTTCAGATTGCGTTCAAATTTCAGCATGAGCTGAATAGTTACACGACGAGAAGGTTTTGGGATGACCGACTCAGAGAGTCGAAAGCAGCAGACGGTTCAATCGCTTGCTGCCTGTAAAAGGAAAAAGCAGTTCTAGTCGGCGTAGAACTTTTTCTGGAATTTAACGGTATAAGGAGATTTATCTGCATCAGGCTGAACATTCACTTCAAAGGTCAGCATCTCTTCATTATTAAAACGAAAGGAACCAAGATAATAAATGGCATCACCTTCACGTATTTCTTTAAATTTCACTTTCTGTGTTTGCCCCAATAAATTTCTTGTGGTGCCGCTCACAATAGCGGTGTGCGCCTTTGAGGTTTTGCCCTTGGCTTTCAGCACTGCAATATTTATCACACCCTGAAAACGACTGCGTACTAATTGATAATGAGAAGAAATCTCTGGCTTTAAAACCGTACTGCCAAAAGCGCTGTAATGAATTTTGTAATCACCACGGGTTTCTACCTGTTCGGCAAACACCAAAGAGCTACTTGCTAAGACAACCAATAAAAATAACCCTTTAACCATTTCTTTCATTGCTCACTTCCAAAATTAAGTTCAATAAGAGGATATGACGTTGCTTGCAGTCGCTTAGCAAAATCATAAACATTACGCTCTGTTTATAGTTCATCTGGCTTTACTTGGCAACTCGGTATATCGCCACCTCCCCAAGTAAATTGGGGAATAACTTCGATCCTATCCCAACTCGATGCTTATGGTCTACAACCGTTCGATTAATTATTTTTATTTGTTTCCTCCGACAGAGGCTTTCAAAATCCCGAAAGGTGCAAAGGTGGATATTTGGCGAGTTATACCAGGTATATGGAAGCGTCTTAGAAACAGGCATGCGACCACGCGTCATTAAATAAGTCCGAATGGGCCAATAACCGAAGTTGGGGAAGGTAATAATGGTTTCACGCCCCACACGCAGCATTTCATCAAGCAAACGATCGGGTCGCCGCACCGTTTGCAATGCCTGGGTCATCACGACGGTATCAAAAGCGCCATCACCGAAGTTATCAACCCCTTGGTTTAGGTCTTGATGAATAACGTTCACCCCTGATGCGACACAACGGGCGATATTAGCGGGATCAATTTCCAGCCCGTAACCTTTAATGTTACGCTCCTTTTGCAAAACATGGAGTAGTTCACCGTCACCGCAACCCAGATCAAGCACTCTGGCTTCGGGCTGAATCCAGTCAAGAATAATTTTAAAATCAGCTCGCATGACACAAAACCTCGCTTTCCTGCGCCACTCTTTTCATATACGCATCGAATATGGCAAGGTAGTCTGGTATTGGCAGCAAGAAAGAATCATGCCCCTGCGGCGCATCTATTTCTACATAACTAACATCTTTCCCCGCAGCAACGAGCGCGTTCACCAGCTCTTCGGAGCGCTCAGGGGAAAAGCGCCAGTCTGTGGTAAACGACATGACGAGGAAGTCACACTGCGCTTGAGTCATCACGTCGCTTAAGTCCCCGTCTTTACCTCGTACAGGATCAAAATAGTCGAGTACTTTGGTCATCAACAAATACGTATTGGCATCAAACTGCTTGGAGAACATCTCTCCTTGATGGCGAAGATAACTTTCCACTTGAAATTCGATATCATACCCAAAGCGAAACTGCCCTGTTTTTAGGTCTCGGCCAAATTTGGCGTGCATCGCATCGTCAGATAAATAGGTGATATGCCCCACCATGCGGGCCAGAATTAAGCCCCGCCGAGGCACGGTGTCATGCTCGTAAAATCGACCACCATGAAAATCTGGGTCGGATAAAATAGATTGCCGCGCCACTTCATTAAACGCGATATTCTGCGCACTCAACTTCGGTGCGGAGGCAATCACTACGGCATGCCGAAGCAGCTCAGGGTAATCCACTGACCATTGCAGTGCTTGCATGCCCCCAAGGCTACCCCCTACCACGGCGGCCCAACAGTCTATTTTTAGCGCATCCATGAGTTTTTTCTGGCTATTAACCCAGTCTTCCACCGTCATTAGGGGGAAATCTGGCCCGTAGTTTTTCCCTGTTTCAGGGTTAATACTTATTGGACCACTACTACCATGACAGCCACCAAGATTGTTGGGACAAACGACATAAAATTTTTCGGTATCAATCACTTTACCCGGCCCCACACAGGTTTCCCACCAGCCGGGTTTACGATCTTCCATGCGATGATAACCGGCAACATGATGATGCCCACTCAGCGCGTGACAAATCAAAATGGCATTCGTGCCTTTGCTGTTAAGCTGACCGTAAGTCTCGTAAACCAAATCATATTGATTCAGGGTACGCCCGCAAGCCAGTACCAATGGGTCATCAAATTGTAGGGTCTGAGGAACCACAAGACCCACGGAATCATCTGGAATTTGTTCAGGCATTAGCTAGTGGGATCCAAGGGTTACGACTTATAAACAACAAAGTCTAACACGGTTGAGCATCAAACCATGAAGCCCTGCTCGCTTCAATCGACTAACAGTTCTACTGCAGTAGCGGTGGTTCCTGTACTCGCAGTATAAACTCATTCAAGTCTTGGTTTTTTTCTTCAATTCGAACGATGAGCTTTCTTAACACTTCAAGCTGCTCCCGCTTCTTTTTACCCTCACCAGAAACCTGCTTGCATTGCATAATCTGGTTTTCCAGCAAGTGTTTCCTTTCCCTTGTATGAAGAATCAAAGGTTGCAACACCATCTTGAGCCATTGATCTGTTTCAGTTCTTGAGTTTTTGAAAATTTGATCAACCTCCAGCACAACGCTGTTAAAGAAGCGTTTAGTCACCTTGCTCTGACTCAATAATAGCGCGCTCAAATGCGTGTGAGAAGCAAGGGCCTGCGCTTTTACAACATCCATTTTTTCAAGTAATGGTTCAACCGAAAAGTCTGGCTGCACCAACTCAATGCCTGACACATCGAGTTTTTTATACTCAAAATAAATCCGCTGAACTTCCACATCAACCTCTGCCGCTTCAAGGCCAAGCCGCTGCAGATCTGATCTCACCTTGGCAAAAAAGTTCTTTATCGCGGAACTCATACCCAAGGATGTCCAGCTGCTATTAAGCTCTCTTTTTACCTGCTCCCTATAGCGCTCAATATGATCAGTGTGAACGGTTCTCAATAATACCTTTCTCTTGCCAAGCAATACATCCCGGCTTCGTTTGAGTAGCTCTAATTGCTGCTGGTAGCGAAGCTGTGCTTGCTTGGCATTCAGCAAGAGATGCTTAACATGCTCTCGCGCCTGATCATGATTCAAACGAAAAATTTTCTGCTGCTCCTCAAGGGCTAGTTTATTTTCCTTAAGGCTGGATTTACTTTGTTTAATCGTCTGCAATAACGTACGAACCACTTTACTGCGTATACTGGCCTCTTTATGCCCTAGTACATCGACGCTTAAAGCACGCTCAAGAGTACCTAGATTACTCTTAGATAGCTCTTCAGTGTCTCCGGTGATTTTCGCATGCAAACCCATTTTCGCAGACAGCGCCAAGACATGATCTTCCTCAAGCTCTAGTTGTTGAGCGGTAAGAGTTCGGAGGCGCGCAACGGCTTCCTCATTGTACTCAGTACTTTCCAAGGCATCCCAAACTCCATCAATTTTATTCAACACCGCAAATAAACCTGCATTTTGCGTCAGCCGTAAATTCGAAATATATTCATTCCAGACTTGCAAGTCAGTCGAGGTCACACCGGCATCGGCATTGAGCATAAAAATAACGCCCAGGCACTCAGGCAAAAGGTTCAAGGTTAAATCAGGCTCACACCCCAGCGCGTTTAAACCCGGCGTATCCAGGATAGTCAGGCCCTGCCTGAGCAGTGGGTGGTCGAAATTCACCAAGGCATGTCGCCACGCGGGAACAACCACCGTATCGGAACCACCCCCCCCTCTACACGCTTCAAGAAAGTGTAAGTCAAAACCTAAATCCGACGCTTCTTCCTTAGAGACTTCTTGCGTTTCCGTCACCTTTTTAAGGGTTTCTGCCATCTGATCAGGGTTAGCGCTATTAAAGGGCACCTCAAGCCAACATTCTGGCCGACTTAGATAATACTGCAGACTATATTCTTCAATTCGAGTGTCGATGGGCAGTAAACGGAGGTAAGTAGATTCTGCTTTTTCGTCAAAAAACAGCTCTGTAGGACACATAGTGGTACGCCCCAGATGGGACGGTAGTAGGCGACGACCACAGTCGGCAAAGAACAATGCGTTGATTAATTCAGTCTTGCCACGGGAAAACTCGCCCACAAACGCGAGCTGAATTTTATCTTGCTGCAAATAATCTTCTAGGAACAGCAGTTGCTCTTCCAGCTCGGGGCTTAGCAATTGCTGTCGCTGAGACCACACTTTATATTCGGCAATGACCGCTCTTAATTCATTTTTCCAGGCACCGTAGGATTTCACATCGGCCGACACTCTTTCCAAGGAGCTGCCCTCCTCTGTACTTATCGTTTCCACGGCTTACTCAATGCTCGGTGCTGGCTCAAAGCCAGACTCATTTTTAAGCTCGTTCTGCAAGGTATTGATCAAGGCGTTTTTTTCATCTTCTTCGTAGGAGACACCTTTTCCGTAACCCCAAACCACGCCAGGCCAACATGGGTCATCGTGCCGTCGGGCAATATGATGCACGTGTAGCTGAGAGACAATATTGCCAATCGCTGCCGTATTTAGTTTATCAGTGGGAAAATAATCAAGCAGCAGCCGAGAAACAGCGCCAGATTCGTTCAGTAGTTGCAGCTGGTCTGCGGTCGAGAGCTGAACAAACTCAGTAACCCCGGCAATACGAGGCACCAGAATTACCCATAGGAAGTTCTTATCATTGAGCAAACGCAGCTGGCTAAGCCGGAAGTTGCCAACTAAAAAGCTGTCATTTTGAAGACGAGAATCCAGTTTAAACTGTGTAACACTTTCTTTCACGCGGAGAACCTATTCAGGGGCCAACAGGGATATAAATTCATCAGGCAAAGAAAGTAGGCCGCGCACACGAACCCGCTTTCTGCGACTGTGTTGCCCACTAACGATCTCTACCGCTTTGGAAGCCGTACCAAAATAACCCGCTAAGAATTTGATCAGCGCCGCATTAGCCTTGCCATCAACAGGTGGCGCAGTAACACGGATTTTAATCGCATTATCATGCAGGCCAACAATTTCGCTACGGCTGGCTTTAGGTTGAAGATAGCAGCAAAACAGCAAATTGCCTTCTTCAAATTTATACGCAGCCATTTTCGCTGACAAGGTTAGTGGGCTAGTGATAAAAGCCTATTCTCTACAACCCTAAGATCAGCTGTCGAGGCACACTAAGCATTTGTACCAGGGAGCCCACCACCATAATCTTTAGCAGCTGAATTAAC
This sequence comes from Pseudomonadales bacterium, assembly GCA_016763235.1. GTDB lineage: Bacteria > Pseudomonadota > Gammaproteobacteria > Pseudomonadales > UBA3067 > UBA3067. The sequence continues at coordinate 8,504 of JAESUE010000321.1, read as the reverse complement.
ATAAACGTAATAATGGGTGAAAAATCCATACCACCCATAGGGGGCACCAGTTTTCTCACGCGGGTCATGATGGGGTCGGTGATTTGATAAATGAGAGCAACGGCGGGGTTACTGCTTTGAGGTGCAACCCAGCTCAGTATTACTTGAATCAGAATAGCCCAAAAGAAAAAATTCAACACCAGACCCAATACACCCACCGCAGCCCACGCCACGAGCAAGCCAACATTAGGCAGGCCATACCCAAGCATTAATATGACAGCCACCAGCTGCGATACTTGCAACAACAGGATGAGGATTAATGAAGAAACATCCACGCCGCCCCAACCAGGAATCACCCGGCGCATAGGGTTAAGCAAAGGTGCCGTTGCTTTCACCGCGAACTGGGAAATAGGATTGTAAAAATCGGCGCGAGCAAGCTGCAATAAAAAACGCAGCAAGACGATAATGGTATAAAAACTCACCACGGTTTGTACGAGATAAATTCCCGCAGCAGGCAATTGTTGCATTTTTCACATTCTCCTTATTATTGCTTTGTAACGCTTTAGCGCATGTTTTTAGGTCAATTCAGCCAGTTCTTTTGAACGCTTATCAGCAGCGGTAAGCGCGGCGTCGACCAGTGATCGAAAGCCCCCATCCTCAAAGGTTTTCAGGGCTTGCTCAGTAGTTCCACCCGGTGAGGTAACACGTTGGCGCAGTGTAGAGGGTGGCACATCACTCTGTTGTGCCATTGTGGCGGCACCCAAGGCAGTTTGCAAGGTGAGCTGTTTGGCAGTTTCGGTATCTAAACCCAAAGCCTCACCAGCCGCAATCATCGATTCCATCAGTAGAAAAAAATACGCGGGGCCGCTACCTGACAACGCTGTTACCGCGTCGATTTGCGCTTCTTTATTAACCCACAGAGCCACACCAACCGCCCCGAGAACCTGCTCTGCCAGTGTTTTCTGAGCCTCGCTCACATTGGGGTTCGCCATCATACCTGTTGCCCCCACTCCCACTAATGAGGGGGTGTTAGGCATACAGCGGACTACGGCTGTTTTTTCTCCCAGCAAAGTAGAAAAAGTAGCCAAGGGAATGCCTGCAGCAATAGAAATAATGAGTGGCTGTTTTTGCTTTACTGAACGATTTAAATCCTTAAGTACTTCTTTCATAACCTGAGGCTTTACAGCCAAAACGAGCACATCGGCCTGCAAGGCAGCCTGATGATTATCCTCACAAGCATTAACGCCATATTTATCTACCAAGCGTTGTCGTTGCTCAGCAGAAGGATCACTCACAAACAGCTTTTCCTTTTGACAACCCTGCTGCACCAATCCACCAATCAGGCTGCTAGCCATGTTACCCGCGCCGATAAAGGCGATATTGCTGTTATTCATTAAGCCTACTCTTTGTCATTAATGCGCGTTTTTATTGATACGATTTTTTCGTGTTCACCGTTAGCGTTGCTCTACGGCTTCTTAATTCTCTGCCCAAATACCGCCGTTCCAACACGCACTATAGTGGCCCCCTCGGCAATAGCAAGCTCCAGATCCCCCGACATACCCATGGATAATACGTCCATTTGGGGATGGATTTTCTTTAATTCTGCAAGCATTCTGGCGAGGGTTTGAAAGGACTTTTTCCTTGGGGCGTCTTTAGCCCCTGCTTGGGGTATTGCCATAAGACCTTTTAATTCCAGATTTGGCAACAGGCTTACTTCTTCAGCCAACTCAGCCACTCTCTCGGGTAAAAGACCAGACTTACTTTCTTCTCTGTCTACATTAACCTGCAAGCAAACTTTCAGCTTGCCCAGTTTTTCTGGTCGCTGTTCGTTTAATCTTCGCGCTATTTTATTTCGATCAAGGGTATGAATCCAGGAAAAATTTTCTGCAACAGCCCGTGTCTTATTAGACTGAATAGGGCCGGTAAAATGCCACTCTATTGGATAACCTTCTAAGGCAGCGATTTTTTCGAGCGCTTCTTGAAGGTAATTTTCACCAAAGTGTCGGACACCCGCCTCAAATGCAACAACGATATCGCTTGCTGGTCGCGTTTTGCTGATCGCTAGCAGTATTGGTGGTTCTACACCCTGCTGTACACTTGCCTGCTTAATACGCTGATGTGTCGCGTTAATGTTGTGTTGAATATCTATCATTGCCTGCTTTTCAAAAATTCATCTTTCGAAAACCGTCGAATTAATTGCCCTCGACACCAAAAAACCACCATAAGAGAAAAAGAAGGATTCTATCACAGACAACATTGTCGACCCGGTTCAATGTAATCCATAAAATTTGTGACAAACCGTATGAAATTTAAAAAAAGTGCCTACACTCAAATAATAATCCGCTTCATTGCGCGCGGGCACAACATACAGACCCACACCTCAGGACTGAAGAAAAACCATGGATATTACAGAATTACTCGCGTTCAGCCATAAAAGTGGCGCCTCGGATCTTCACTTATCAGCCGGCTTACCTCCCATGATTCGTGTGGATGGAGATGTACGACGCATCAACCTCCCTGCCCTTGAACACAAACAGGTGCATTCGCTGATTTATGACATCATGAATGATAAGCAGCGCAAGGACTTTGAAGAGTTTTTGGAAACGGATTTCTCATTTGAAGTACCAGGAATCGCTCGCTTCAGGGTAAACGCCTTTAACCAAAACCGTGGTGCGGGCGCAGTATTTCGTACGATCCCCTCGAAAGTTCTATCGATGGAAGACTTGGGACAGGGGCAAGTTTTCAAAGATATATCAGAAAACCCTCGCGGCTTGGTTTTAGTCACCGGCCCCACCGGTTCAGGAAAGAGTACAACGCTGGCGGCAATGATCGACTATATTAACGACACACGTTATGAGCACATTCTCACCATTGAAGATCCCATCGAATTTGTGCATGAAAGTAAAAAATGCCTGATAAACCAACGAGAGGTACACAGAGACACGCTCGGCTTTTCGGAAGCGCTTCGTTCCGCTCTGCGTGAAGACCCGGACATAATCCTTGTTGGTGAGATGCGTGACTTAGAAACCATACGCTTAGCGCTAACAGCAGCGGAAACCGGCCACTTGGTATTTGGCACCCTGCACACCACATCCGCTGCAAAAACCATCGACAGAGTTATAGACGTTTTTCCGGCAGCAGAAAAATCCATGGTGCGCTCCATGTTATCGGAATCACTGCAAGCCGTTATTTCCCAAACATTGCTGAAGAAAAATAATGGTGGCCGTATCGCAGCACACGAAATTATGATGGGCACCCCGCTATTCGAAACCTTATTCGCGAAGATAAAGTTGCGCAAATGTACTCTGCCATCCAGACCGGCGCAAACTTGGGAATGCAAACGCTGGACAAATGCCTTATGGAGCTGGTCAAGTCTGGTCAAGTCTCCAAGGAAGCTGCGAAAGAGAAGGCCAAAAACCCCGATCTATTCTAAATGCTCTTCAACTATTTAGCTTACACCGCCAATCATAAACAGGACGTAAACACATGGAGTTGGAAGAGCTACTCAAGATCATGGTGCAAAAGGGTGCGTCGGATTTATTTATCACCAGCGGTATTCCACCTAGCATCAAGGTACATGGCAAAATTTTACCCGTCACCACCACAAAACTAAGCCCTGAAAAAACCCGAGAGACTGTTTTTGGTGTTATGACGGATGCCCAAAAACGGGAGTTCACGACAAACCGTGAGTGCAACTTCGCCATCAGTGCACGTGGCATAGGGCGCTTCCGTGTAAGCGCCTATTACCAACGAAACCTCGTGGCCATGGTGCTCAGGCGCATTGAAATAAACATCCCAAAACTTGATGATTTAAGTCTGCCTCCCATCATTAAAGAACTTGCCATGAGCAAACGGGGAATCATCATTTTTGGGGGGGCAACCGGCACGGGTAAGTCGACCTCTCTGGCCGCAATGATTGGCTACCGCAATCACAATAGCTTCGGGCACATTATCTGCATCGAAGATCCCATTGAATTTATTCACCAGCATGCCAGCTGCATCGTTACGCAGCGCGAAGTAGGCATTGATACGGAGTCTTTTGAAGTCGCGTTAAAGAATACCTTACGACAGGCGCCTGATGTCATCATGATTGGGGAAATACGAACCAGAGAAGCCATGGATCACGCGCTTGCGTTTTCCGAAACTGGCCACCTCGTTTTGGCCACCTTACACGCCAACAACGCCAACCAAGCGTTAGATCGTATCATTCATTTTTTCCCCTCTGATCGACACAGTCAACTTTGGATGGACCTGTCTCTTAACCTGCGCGGCATCGTCGCCCAGCAACTGATCCCCACCCCCGATGGCTCTTCACGACGAGCGGCTATTGAGGTGCTGCTAAATACGCCCCTGGCAGCAGACATGATTCGTAAGGGTGAAGTACATAACCTGAAAGAATTAATGAAAAAATCTCGTGAATTAGGGATGCAAACTTTCGACCAAGCACTGTTTGATCTCTATACATCAGGGCAAATCACCTACGAACACGCCTTATCGCACGCCGATTCACCCAATGATTTACGCCTTATGATCAAGTTGGAATCCAACCCCGCATCAGATGGTAGCGAGGACGTGGATGGCAATCCAAGCGGCGCCATTAATGATATGGGAAATGGTTTTTCGCTTGAAGGGGAGGAGCCACCGCCCTTAAAACGTAAATAGACAATGTCATTGCGTTATCGAATGATAACGCAATGATCCAGGCCGAGTGACCAGAGCATATCGACATCCTCTAGGCAGACTAGAATGATACTCTTCAAACCCAGATTCCTTATATCGACTGGATACACCATCCGAAACCATTAAACCAAAAAATACTCCCTACTCAGCGTTATCTTTAATCTGGCTCACCAAATTTTCAGCTATATGCCCATTTCAAGTGGGTCTTCGTCAACCATGGCATAATAAGTAGCACGCAAACTCTAATTTTTGAAATTAGCCATAATGCGAACCCTGCCTGCTGAGTAGTAGCAAGCAATTTAGTAACGACTCAGCGCATCCTGTAAGAGTTCAGATTTGAGCAGAACAAGGCGAAAAGTGTGGATTTATAAGTATAAATAAGCATTTTTTAACGCCGTTATGCGCGAGCTGAATAGTGACGAAATTTATTTTCTTAGTCTCATTGTATCTCTCGTTCTGGCATACAATCTAACCTTATTCGTCAGCATTACTCAACAAAGGCACCTTGTTTAGTTAATTGCTTCCTTACAATAAAATCCACGCCCATAAGCATAATCAGATGCAACGGCATGGCTATAGCAAAACCTATGAGAAAAAATCTTAATGGTACTTCACTAGTAATAATCAGTGGTGTGGCAAGAAGAACTGATACCAAAATATCACCTAAAAGAAACAACCAAATTATTTTCCATTTCTCCTTACTACTGCTAATCCTTTTGTTGCTTTTTGAATACGAAGTAAAACACCAAAAGGCAATAACTATAAGTATTGGAGTATTAAAACTGCTAGCGTTTTCAAGCTCTAAAAAAGAAACAACAAACCCTATTACTATCATGGATAAAGCGTATACAGCTGTAAAACGGAAGAAAATTGATTTTATACTCATTTCTATCTCTTATAAAACTTAAGGGTTTAGTTTACTGCGTTCAACGGAAACAAAGCCCAGCATAGTAATTTATTAGACGTGTTTTTGTAACTACTTAGCGCATCCTGTAAGAGTTCAGATTTGAGCAGAGCAAGGCGGAAAATGTGCGTTTACATGCTTGAATAAGCATTTTTTAACGCCGTTATGCGCGAGTTTTGGCGCAAGCTGAATAGTGGCTCATTAACAATGAACGGCTAATCCTCATAGACCAAGGTGCCATTTCGAACAGTCGCAAGCACGGCACCTTTCATAAATTCACCAAGAAAGGGCGTGTTTTTCCCCGAAGAGATTAAGGTTTCTTCACTCACCTGCCAGCGTTTTTCTGGATCAAAAACCGTTAAATCAGCCTTCTCCCCCACTGCTAGCCCTTTGCGCGCAAGACCTAAAACTCCTACTGGCCCGGTAGTCAGTCTTTGTACCATGGTAAAAAGATCTAACAAGCCCTCATCAACCAAGCGCAAGCTTAGGGGTAGCAGCGTTTCTAGGCCGGAAATACCCGGCTCTGTCTCGGCGAAGGGCTTACTTTTAGCTGCTTTTTCATGGGGGCGATGGTCGGAACAAATAGCTTGCACAACTCCCGCTGAGACGGCTTCACGAAGGCCTTGTTGGTCAGCCTTGGTTCGTAAGGGCGGCATGCAGTGACCAAGGCTATTGTAATGATCGATATCTTCTTCGGACAGCAAGAGCTGATGAATCGCCACATCTGCGGTCACTGCTAACCCTCTCTGCTGTGCTTCCGCAATCAATTTTGCCGAAGTTCGCGATGAGATTTGTGAAAAATGAAGCCGAATACCCGTCTGCTCGGCAAGCAGAATGTGGCTCACCACGGCAATGGTTTCCGCCGTTTCAGGAATGGATGGTAAACCCAAACGTGTCGCCACGGTGCCTTCGTGGGCGCAGCCGCCCTCAGCCAGACTGGCATCGTGGGCGTTTACAAATAAAGTAAGATCAAAGGTGGCGGCATATTCCATACAACGGCGAAGCACTTGGTTGCTCTTTACAGGTTGCCATGCGTTGCTTAGCGCGACACAACCAGCTTCTTTCAGAGACGCCATTTCACTCAGCTGTTCGCCAGCTAAACCCTTTGTTAGAGCGCCGATAGGGCTAACAAGGCACCGACCAAACTGTGCGGTATGATCCAGAATTAAACGCACCACAGCCTGTGAATCCACAACAGGAAACGTATCCGGTGGACAACATAAGTGCGTCACACCGCCTTTAACTGCAGCAGTCGTCTCGCTGGTGATCGTGCCTTTTTGTTCAAAACCAGGCTCCCCTAAACGGGCAGACAAATCCGTAAACCCCGGGCAGACCACGCTACGCTGTGCAGATAAAACCTGTTCGGCCTCAAAGCCCGCAGGTGCTGCACCCAAGGCGACGATAGTGCCATTGGCAACATGGATATCGACCACCTCATCACGGTTGTTAAAGGGGTCGATTAAGCGGCCACCCAAAATGGACATGTTTACTTGCGCAGTTTTCATACCCTTTCTCATTAACGCTTAGCCTGTAAAATATTTTTTTCTGCCACTTGGCCACTCATCGCCATAGATAAAACAGCCATACGCACAGCAATGCCATAATTAACTTGGTTAAGAATCACTGACTGCGCTCCATCAGCCACTTCTGACTCTATTTCCACGCCACGATTGATGGGCCCGGGGTGCATCACCAGTGCATCAGGTTTAGCGAATTGTAAACTCTCGCGACTCAAACCATAACGTTGATAAAATTCTTTTTCGCTGGGCAATAGCGCTGTCTGCATTCTCTCTCGTTGCAAGCGCAGCATAATCACTACATCTGCATCAGCCAATCCTTCGCGCATGGTATGAAAAACCTTTACACCCAAGCTTTCCACATTGGTGGGCAGCAGAGTTTTGGGGGCCACCACACGGACTTCGTTAACACCCAAAGTATTCAGTGCTTTGATTTCAGAACGCGCCACGCGTGAGTGAAGGACATCGCCGACAATCGCGACATTCAAACCTTCAAACTGTCCTTTGTGGCGACGAATGGTATACATATCAAGCATCGCTTGAGTGGGGTGTGCATGTCGCCCGTCACCGGCATTAATAATGGCAACACCGGGGCAAACATGTTCGGCAATGAAGTGAGGCGCACCACTCTGAGAGTGTCTGACCACGAACATATCGCACGCCATTGCCTCAAGATTTTGCAGCATATCCTTGAGAGATTCGCCCTTTGAGGTGGCCGAGGTGCTGATATTAATGTTCAACACATCTGCCGACAGACGTTTTGCTGCCAATTCAAAGGTGGTGCGTGTTCGGGTGCTGGCTTCGAAAAAGAGGTTTGCCACAACTTTTCCGCGAAGTAACGGCACCTTTTTTACGGCCTGCTCTCCGACACTGGCAAAGGAGTCAGCCGTATCAAGGATTTCAGTGAGTAAGGCCCGATCAAGGCCATTGATATTCAAAAAGTGGCGCAATTGCCCTTGGGAGTTTAATTGAAGTTGGCGATCTGCAGTTGTGGACATGTTTCCCCATTTGGTAACGACTCAGCTCACGCTCAAATTCGAGCATAACGGTGTTAAAAACTGATCATTTATACGTATAAACTCACATTTTTCGCCTTGTTCTGCTCAAATTTAAACGCGATCTGAACAGTTACAGGGTTTGCTGAGTGGTTACCCCATTTGTAATCTGAAACAAAACAATGCGGCCTTTCAAAAGACGCGATTAATCTACTTTTACCCGCTGCAACGCCAAAGGCTCAGGGCCGATAAGCTTAACACGCTCGCCCGCTTGAATGATTAAGTCCTGACCGCAAATATCCGGTTGAATAGGCATTTCCCGACCATTTACACTCAGCAATGTCACCAAGATAATAGAGGCGGGTCGACCATAATCAAATAGCTCATTACATGCTGCGCGAATAGTCCGGCCACTCATGATGACATCAT
>JAESUE010000320.1 GCA_016763235.1 Pseudomonadales bacterium | reverse complement strand
ACGGGTAGATTCGAACTACCGACCCCAACATTATGAGTGTTGTGCTCTAACCAGCTGAGCTACATAGCCAAAATAGTGGAGCGGATTATCTACATCCTTCTCCCAACTGTCAACATTTAATTGAAAGATCATGCGTTTATTGTATGTGAAAACCTAGAGCGCCTTCCTGCAAGCCTTTTTTACTTAATGAGTTCCATGGGTAGCGACCATAAACTACGTCTTTTTTGAATGGCAGGCTTGGTTTTCTGATCGTTGTTAGCGCTGCTATTGATACCCTCACTAACAATTGAAGGCTTATCTGGTTTGTTTGCTTTTTGCGTTTTTCTCGGCGAGGTCAGGCTCGAATCTCCGATAGTTTCGGTTTTTTTAACGGCCTGCTTTGAGTGCTCTGCTTGGGTGATCCCTCTGATTTTTGATAGCGGATACCCCATGCGTTTGAAAATCATGGCGCTGCGATAGAAATAGCTATCTAGCGCGTTGTATGTCGCTACTTTATAGGCATCCAATACTTGGACGTTATCAGGTCTGTTTTCACGTATAGGGTTTCCGGCAATGTTCTCATTAAAGTTTTCGGTGTTGAGAATAACCTGGCCTCTGCTATTGACTGCGGCAAAATTAAGCCGAATAGTTGGCGTGAGTTTTGACTTTTTCAATTTGTCGAATATTCCTTTCTTTCGTTGTCCGGTTTCAATGCTCATCATAACGACGGCATCGACATTTAATTGAAGGCAGAGTTTCTTTATGAAACCCTGGGTCGATACGCTGGGTGGCTTCCCTGATGCAATAGCGAGCAAGCTAGGGTTTGGTATCAAAGATGCCCCGGCAAGGCCTTCATAGCCCTTGCTAGGGGCTTTCACTAGGATGTTCGCCTTGTGATTGCGTATGTCTGTGGTGGCGTCCCACTGCAGCTGAGTTTGAATTTGGTTTTGCAGTTGTACATAGGCGTACTCAAGAAGAGCTTGTTGGTCGAAGATGAAACCGCGCGGGGTCGTAGGGGTACTTTGCTGTTTACCGTTATGCGGAGAGGGGCCAACTAGAACGCTGACAATGGCAACTTTTTGGATTTCTTCTAGCCCAGATACTTGTTGGAAAAATGCAGCACATCCACCAAGAAAAATAACGGTGGTTAATACAAATAGTTGTAGTGCTTTCATAGGCTTGCTCTCCAAGTGTTATTCCCCTTTTAGATGCAAACATTATAGTCGGCTGGGGTTGTTCTGCTGTAGTGATGTATTAATAGGGGCTAAGTGCTTTCCCCAGAGTGAGTAATATGCGGAATGCGGGCATAAGCATAGGGATATTAATGCCTTATAAATCTTAAAACTTTTGAATATATTGATGCTACTGCTGGTGATTAAACGCCCAATTGAAATAGAATAAGAGTATTAGGAATATTCGATTTATAAATAGTCACTGGGTGTCGTTTTGAATGTGAACTCTGCTTCTCCGTTAACGCAAACTCTCCGGGATGATGCCGTTGATGGGAAGTTGCGCCATGAAGGAGAGGGAACGAAAGAAGAGAGTGTCTCAGTAGATCAAGAAAGTGACCGAGTTATTAGTGTAGCATCCGGTTTTTCGGCTGCATCTGGCACGAAGAAAAGTTCTCTTGGGTCGGGTCTGGCAATTGAGGAGAGAGCTTTACGAGTACGTTTAAATCGTTTGATTCAACATGAGTCTCAATTGCGTCAAAAACTTTCTGGTATGGATGACCTAGAAAATGGCATTAATCAGGGCCAAGTGTTGGCGAGTAATGGTGCTGCACTAACAAAAGAATTGGATGATAAAAAATCATTAACTGGGCTTCTTCAGCCTCGTGCTCAGACCCCTAGCCAAAGCGAAGGAGACGCTGAATCTAAGGGACTGCCTCAACGTTTACTTGATCAGGTGTTGGCTGAAAAGCAGCTTCTGCAACAGCGACTGGATAAGCTAAAAGAAGGCTCACCTCCTTCCCGTTCTGCCCCGGCCTCTGTCAGCCCAAGTATTAGTGTTGCTTTTGACGGCGATAATAAAAGCTCCATCGATCAAGATCCTAAGGGCGATAACATCGCCAAGAAATCGGATGTTTTTTCTGAGGAAAATAAAAAATCTCTCTCGCCTACTGCCGCGCTGGACAGTGTGATTCGTGAATCAGTCAATATTGGTCAAACCTTAAGCTCAGTGAATGACTTACTGTCTTCAAGGCAAGGTATTATTGATCAGTATTCCCGTGATGGGGATGTTGACTCGATGTTAGTCGCGCTGGAAAAGCAGGATAAATATATGGAAGCGGTGATGGCTGCTTTATCGCAGTCTCACACCCCTAGTAAGGCAGTGCTTAAAGGAGAGCTGGTGGATATACAGATTTAGAGTGTTATTCCATTTACGCTCAAATTTGAGCGCAATCTGAACAGTTACAGAGTTCGATGAGGTCTTAGTTCTCTCGCTTTAAGAGCCTGCTATCGGCCAGACCACACATGCTTCCCCGTACTTATTGTTCAAGAAAATCCAAAAATTCAGCAATCCATTCCATTGCATCAAGAATATTTTCATCATGAGACTTTTTGCTATTTTTGGATGGAATGAAATTGTGCCCAGCGTTCTCAAGCCAGTGCAGGCTGGTGGTGTGAGAAAAAACGGAATCATCAACGTTCGCTGATGAGCCTAATGGGTCATCGCTGCCCTGAATAATCATGGTGGGTGTTCGCATGGATTTTAAATGGTTCTGGTCAAGGATTAGATCGGGGTCGGGTGACACAAATGGAAACCCTAAACCGATTACACCCCGCACACCTAATTGATCGGCAACACGGCTGGCAGCAAATGCGGCGATACACTTGCCTCCAATAACCAGTTTTTCCGGCGTGCCAAGCTCAGACACCACTTTTTTCCAGTGTGATTCAAGAGATGCTGTATTTTCTATGTACACAGGGGCATCATTTAAGCGTCCCTCCACCATGAATGGAAACTCAAAGCGGATGACTTTAAACCCATGTGCCGCAAGCCCATCCGTCATTTTCTCCATAAAAGGGCCATTTACGGATGAATTAAGGCCGTGGGAGAGAACGAGTGTCAGGCCTCCGTTGTTAATACCATTGATTAAATATGTTGTACTATGCATCAAAGTGAGTACCTGCGTTTTTGCGGGTTACGTGTCAGGAAGCCTAATTTGGCGTAATACGCATATAAAAATATGTCGTGCACTTGATGAGTGTTGTTTTCCACAGTCTGTTAGGTTGAGGCTTTTGAACTCGTCGCCTATTGGTGTCTAACTTTAATGATAGCGTGAAATAAACAAGCTGATATGTTCAATTTGTCTATTTAACGCAATCTGAGTTCTTACACAGTTCGCTGAGTAGTTACCCCGATTGTTAATATACCGTGAGAAGTCCCGTTGGAAAAAAATCAAATTAAAGTCAGCTTATTGATCTCGTTAATGAAGTTAACAGCAAGGTTCTCCCTTCCTACTGTACAGCGCTTGGGCGGTGGCTTTGGCTGGTTAGCGGCGCAATTACCTGCCGAAATTACGCATGTAACGCAGAAGAACATTGATATGTGTTTTCCTGAACTATCTCCGCAATCCCGCCGTAAGCTCGTTGTTCAAACGATGATGCATACGGGTTATTTAATGATGGAAATTGGCTCTGCATGGTTCAGGACTGTTGAAGACAATTTGCGGCTCATTAGTCAGGTTAGGGGGCAATCCATCATGGATGATGCGGCCGCTCAGGGGCGCGGTGTTATTGTGATAGCGCCACACCTTGGTAACTGGGAATGGTTGAATAGCTATACTTCTCAGCGTTATCCAGGCGTGATGATCTATAGCCCAAGCAAACAGCCGCAGTTTGATTCTATCTTACGGAAAAGCCGCGAAATTGGCGGGGGGAAATTGGCACCTGCTAACGCTGCTGGTGTGAAAACGGTATTTAAACACCTCAAACAGGGCGGGGTCGTTTACATATTGCCGGATCAGGTTCCCGGTAAAGAAGGTGGAATAGTGGCCCCATTTTTCGGCATTCCCGCGTTTTCTATGACACTAGTTTCGCGGCTAGCCAATAAAACGAACGCCAGAGTTGTGGCGGTTTATGGGAAGCGGCTCCCTAAACATCAGGGTTTTGAAACGGTCTATATCAATGCGGATGAACGAATCTATAGTAAAGATGTTCAAACATCTGTAACAGGGCTGAATGCCACAGTGGAGGCGTGCATTAGAGATGCTCCAGAGCAATATCAGTGGAGCTATAAGCGTTTTAAGCGTAGCGCCGAGCTCGGTTTAAATATCTATGCGTCCAAGTAAGAAAGCCTGTTTGTCATTATTCAGCTTACGCTCAAATTCGCGCATAAGGGCGTTAAAAAATGATCATT
>JAESUE010000319.1 GCA_016763235.1 Pseudomonadales bacterium | reverse complement strand
AAGGCGAAAAACCAGAAGATGATGGCCATTACCAGCATTGCTACCGAATATACTTTAGGAACCATTTCCCAGCCGTAAGCAACTACAATACCGGGTGCAACCAAGTTGGTAATCGCAGCGCCGGCGTTACCAGCACCAAATATTCCCATTGCCGTACCTTGGCGCTTTTCATCAAACCAGGCAGAGGTGTAAGCGATACCGATGGCAAACGACCCACCAGCCAAACCAACAAACAAACCAATAACAAGGAAGTGCCAATATTCTGTGGCTAATGCCAAACCGTAGGTCGGTATCGCTACGAGCAACATCTGTATAAAGAATACGATGCGCCCTCCAAAGCGATCAGTCATAATTCCCAGCGGTAGCCGAGTAATCGAGCCAGTGAGAATGGGTGTCGCAACCAGTATTCCAAATTGCGTATCGTTTAAACCCAAGTCTTGTTTTATGCCAATTCCAATAATGGAAAACATAGTCCAAACTGCAAAGTTGGTTGCAAAGGCAGCTGTACTCATCGTTAATACAGACCACTGCTTTTGCGTATCCGTAAACATAATCACCCCTTATATTTTAAGTTATCCTCCGTGTAGACTAGCGCTTGTATTGCATGGGAATGTGACTAGCATCAATTTAATATTAGATAGTCAATTGCTGGGCAAAGCAGGTACCTCTAAAGAGGTACCTCGATTTTCTGCTTCAAGCACTAAAAGGATAGGGTTTACGTATAGTGGAGCGGGGGGTATCGTTTCAGAGGTGAACTATTGGATCTTTCGAGGTATATATCTTTCCGGCGAATGGCGTGAGAAATATTGATGAATAAGTACATGGAAAATGACGATGATGTGAAAGAGTCGTTAGTCGTGCGCATTGGTTTGGCGATTATGGGTGTATGCCAAACGGTTCTATTTAGCTTGTTTGCCTCAATGATGGTTGCTGAGTCGCTAGAGGGTGATACGGCAGCGATTAACGTGTCAGCTTCGCTGCGAACGCAATCCTATCGGATTATAAATACGTGGATGTTGATGGGTTCCTCGGATGCGCTTAGCGATGAGATTTATAAATTTGAGCAGATTCTCAGCGAGCCATTATTAAAGTTTAGTATTTATTCATCAGGTGAAGAGCTCGTGGTCAGTGCTGCTGAATCAGTAAGGTCTTCGTGGTTTAATATTCTAAAGCCTGCACTTCAGAACCCTGATTTGAAAAATGAACGTGCCGATAATCTAGAGCTACTTGCTCTAACGGAAGCGCATGTCAATAATATTGATGTGTTTGTAAAAGCGCTTGAAACGAACTCTGAATCCAAAGTTAAGCTACTCAGAGCGATTCAAGGCGGCAGTTTTTTCGTGGTATTTTTTATCGCTTCTATATTGATGTATCGTGTGTATGGCAACATGGTGCAACCTCTTCGAGATATTGTAGCCGCTGCGCAAAAAATTAAACGCGGAGATTTTAGTACCAAAGTTCACTACGATGCTCCGGATGAGTTAGGTTTATTGGCAAAGACCTTTAACCAAATGGGTGATGAGCTTGATTCCTGGCATCAAAACCTAGAGGAACGTGTCGCTGGAAAAACTGCAGAGCTGCAGCGCTCCAATGATTCATTAAGAATTCTCTACGAGAGTAGTCGAACCCTTTATGCTGACCCAAAAAATACCACATTACACTTGCGCGGTATTTTGGAGTCACTGCAAGAGACAACGAACCAAGGCACCATTACCTTGTGTTTGAGTAAATCTAAAGAATTTCCTGCGTATCAGCTTATTACATCTGATGACTCGGAGCGCCCATCATTCTGTAAGTTTCCTGATTGCAATCAATGTGCAATAAGAACAAGGCAGCATAACGCAATAAGCTTGGAATTTGATATTGTGAAGTTTCCAATTGTCGTTGGAGATATTCAGCATGGCGAACTCAATGTAGAAATTGCGAAAGAACACCATTTGGATGAATGGCAGCGGCATTTATTTAATGCGATTGCGGACATTATTGGCACCACATTAACGTTGTCTAATCTGGGAGAAAAGGAAGCGAGATTGGCTTTAATGGAAGAGCGATCGGTGATCGCGAGAGAACTTCATGATTCCCTTGCGCAATCTCTTTCTTATCAAAAAATACAAGCGTTTAGATTAAAGAAGTTGCTCGAAAGTAGCGCCGACCCCGAGCAAGTTTTTACAGCCATCACCGAGATTCAAAATGGGATTAATGCCGCATATAAACAACTTCGAGAATTATTGACAACCTTTCGGGCGCACATTGATGCGCCAGGTCTGGAGTCGGCTATTGTGGGCACCGTTGCTGATTTTCATGAACACAGCGATGTTCAAATTGAACTGGATTATCATATTGCCCATTGCCCACTTACCCCAAATGAAGAAATTCATTGCCTGCAAATTATTCGCGAGGCATTGAGTAACGTTGTTAAGCACGCAGGAGCAAGTACAGCCACAATAAGGCTCTGTGAAGATGGAGACAGAAATATAATTGTAGAAGTGCTTGATGATGGCATAGGCATTAGTGACCCTCTTGCAAAACATCATCATTTTGGACTGTCTATTTTATCTGAGCGTTCCAAAATTCTGCACGGTTCTATAAAGGTTTCTTTAAGGCCAGAAGGGGGCACGTCGGTTAAGCTTAATTTCCCTCCCCGGTATCTGGTAAGAGCGAATGTATCTATTGAGCGAACTCTGTAACTGTTCAAATTTGAACAGAACAAGGCGGAAAATGTGAACTTATACGCATAAATGATCATTTTTTAACACCGTTATGCACGAATTTTAGCGTGAGCCGACGAATAGTTACGAACGAATTTAAATAAGGTTTCCTAATGAGTGATACTGAATATATTGATGTGCTAATCGTAGACGATCACCCTCTGATGCGGAAAGGGCTTGCCGACCTGCTAGGGCTTGATGAAGCTATCGCACTAGCAGGGGAGGCGAGTAACGGCGAGGAAGCGCTTAAACTGGCTCTGCAATTATCACCCGATATTATTTTGCTGGACTTAAACATGCCCGGTATGAATGGGATTGAAACGATTAAAGCTATGAGATCAGCCGGTGTGGACTCTCGAATATTGGTATTTACGGTTTCAGACGATAAGAAAAATTTGACCGATGCGTTAAAAGAAGGGGCGGATGGTTACCTACTAAAAGACATGGAGCCAGAAGACCTTATCGAAAGTATTAAAAAAGCATCACGCGGTGAAACCACTATAAGTCCAGAGCTAGTTTCAACTTTGGCATCTGTATTTAAAGTGAGGCAAGTACCAGAAAAAAATAATATCAACCTTTTAACCGATAGAGAAAAACAGGTTTTAAAACTAGTGGCATCTGGATTAACCAATAAAATGATTGCCCGAAAACTTAATATTACCGAAGGCACCATTAAAGTGCATGTTAAGGCATTATTAAAAAAACTGGGTATGCGATCTCGAGTAGAAGCGGCTATCTGGGTGACGCAAAATGGAAAGTAAGACCTTGAGATTTTATTTTGTCTCCCATGGTAACTACTCAGCGAATATAAATTAAAAAATGTCTTGATGCTATTTTTCAATAAAACTTTATTTTTTAACTGCGTTCAAACATAGGCCAGATTAGCACCCATAAACCCTCCGTATCGCCGCTCTGTATTAATGAAATCCTATTACGAGACAACCAAGTCCAATAAATTTAAACTCGTTAGAGCGCACTACAAAGCGAAAAAATGGCTTAAAAAAGCCATGATAGAATAAGCCCTTATTCGAGCGATCACATGGGCTGTTT
>JAESUE010000027.1 GCA_016763235.1 Pseudomonadales bacterium | reverse complement strand
TATGTTGATAATGAAAGAAATCTCGCTATCGAACAACTTATGAAACGCTACTACCGTACAGCCTTGGCGGTATCTCAACTTAATGAGCTTTTGCTACAGGTATTTAATGAGCTTATTCTGGAAGACCAAGAGAATGCTTCTACCACCCCGGTTAATGAACACTTCCAGCTCAGAAATGATGCAATCGAAGTAACGCACCCCGAAGTATTTGAAGAATACCCCTCCGCACTGCTGGATATTTTCAGAGTTATCGCCAACCGAAAAGATATAAAAAGTGTACGCGCATCAACCATCCGCCTGATTTGTGATAACAGCCACCTCATCAACGATGCGTTTCGCAATGATCCACGCAACAACAGGATCTTCATGGATTTTCTGCGCTCCCCATACAATATCTTTTCACAATTAAAACGCATGAAGCGTTACGGCATTCTCGGGCGCTATATTCCTGCCTTCGATCACATTATCGGGCAAAGCCAGTTCGATCTTTTTCACATTTATACAGTGGATGCCCACACCCTGCTGGTAATAAAAAACATGCGCAATTTCCAGCTGCGAGAACAACGAACCCCCTTCCCCATTGCATACTACATTGCCCAGCAATTACCGAAACTCGAGCTGCTCTATCTTGCAGGGCTTTTTCACGACATTGGCAAGGGGCGCGGTGGCAATCACTCTAAACTCGGAGCCGAATATAGTACGCAATTCTGCATCCAACACGGCCTCAACAGATCAGACACCCAGCTATTGGCGTGGTTAGTACAAAATCACTTATTCATGTCCATGACCGCACAGAAAAAAGACATTAACGATCCCGACGTTATTCAATCCTTTGCCAAACACGTTGGCGACGAATTAAAACTGGACTATCTCTACGCACTAACCGTTGCAGATATTTGCGCGACAAACCCCAGCCTATGGACAACTTGGCGCGCCAGCCTCATGCGAGAGCTTTATCGCGAAACCAAACGCGTTTTTAGACGTGGGCTTGATAAACCCATAGACGGTAGTCATCGCGCCCAGGACAATCGCAGCGAAACCTTGGTGCGGCTTGCTCAAATCACAGATCACGATGTTAGCAAAGAAGCCAAAACGATTTGGAGCGACCTAAGTGACGACTACTTTCTCAGGGAGTCGCCCAGTGATATCGCCTGGCATACCGATGGCATTATTCGACATACGTCGGACAAGCCACTCGTTCTAATCCGCGAGACATCCAACAGAAAATTCGACGGCGGCACCCAGATATTCATTTACACCGAAGATAGACCAAACCTCTTTGCCGTTATGGTTTCTACGCTAGAGCAACTTCACCTCTCTGTAGTAGATGCCCGTATTATCACCTCCCACTCAAATTTCAGCCTCGATACTTATATTGTGCTAGATGAAGATGGCACCCCTATTGGGGACGATAGTTACCGTAACGAACTCATCCATAAAACCCTAGAGGAAGCACTAAGAAACCCTGCAATTTCCCCCGACCTTATTAACCATAGGCTACCTCGTCAGCTCAAAAATTTTGCTCCAAACACGCGTATCAAATTACAAAACAGCCAACATAATCGCCACTCCATACTGGAAGTTAATACACTCGATCGCCCCGGTGTGCTTGCACAAATTAGCCTGATACTGGCCCAAATGAATATTACTGTTCTCAACGCGCGCATTACGACTCTCGGCGAGCGGGCTGATGATATTTTTTTCGTTGTAGACAAAAGTGGAGAAAATATTGCCGAAAAAGAAATTGGAAAACAACTCAAAGAAAAACTTTGCAAGGTGCTCAACCAGCTGGATGCAGATTGCACATAAAAGAACCCAAAAACGGATAACGGCGATATATAGGGCATTTTTTGTGTAATGGAGTTTTTGGGTAAAGTGGCGCAATCACCCCAAAATGGAACGAAGAAAAAAATGTCCCCATGACAATTTTGCTATGGCTTAACTTCGATAATTTCACAATGCTGAACTCCATTCTTTAGCTGGATGCAATAAATACCATTTTCAGAAATTGGCTCTACCGTACACGCATGGAAATGTATACGATATTCTCTCTCCGGCTTATATTTTGCAGGCTTTTGTGACCACCTCAAACGATTCAGTTTTGACTTCTTCGGTTTTTCTCGGTAATGACTAAGTTTATCGTATATAACTCTGGTAGATTCTAAACAGGGTGGATTTACATTTACCTTGCTATCTTGCTGAAGCGCTATTGCAATATCCCTAAGAAGTAGGCTGGGGCAATTAAGTTTAACTATATAGTTTCCAAATTTCTTTATCTCTGCCGAATACCCTCCATTTCTTGGTAAGGACAAACAGTAAATATAGTGCGACTTCTTAAATGTATCTACGTACACATTTTCTATACCCGCAACTGGAGTTAGCGTTTTGTTATCTAAATTCACCAATAGTGATTCGCCAGAAACCGTAATCTCTCCGCAGCCCTCCTTCACATCATTTCTTGATTTATCCGCTATCGATTGATAATTTTCTAGCGTTTGAAACCGAATCTCCCCCGAACAAAACTCTTCCGCGTGTTCTAATTTTTCAAACGACTTATACAAAGGCGCAGGTATCTTTCCGTATATACGCAAG
Source organism: Pseudomonadales bacterium (assembly GCA_016763235.1). GTDB lineage: Bacteria > Pseudomonadota > Gammaproteobacteria > Pseudomonadales > UBA3067 > UBA3067. Next base: position 4,067 of record JAESUE010000027.1, on the reverse strand, counting down.
CGATATTGACGCTTCCATACATCAAATAATCCTTTCCTTTTACGTTTTCCCTGTGATTTCTTGCTCATTCACTATTCACTCTGCGTGATCCGCAACGATGCTATATAAGGAATTATTTAACGCTTTTACAATCTGTAATTTAGCTCAGGTTAAAAGACTACGACACTTTAACTATAAAACCACTTAATACGCTGACTCCTGATAAGGAATCAAAATCTTTATTTGATGTTAAGTCGTTAAAGCTCGCCTTGGAAGAATCATCAGCTACCTCAGATTCACCTGCATGCATATCTCTCCCCCAGCCATGAGGGAGAGATATAACTCCCTTCATTATTGAAGAACATAATTCGACAACAACAACAATAAACTGCTGATTCGACTCTAACCGCACTCTATCACCCTCTTTTAAATTTAAAGAATGTGCGCTTTCCTGATTCATTAATAGTGTATTGGCTGGCCTTCCCTTAGTCAGTCTTTCAATATTATTCAGCCATGAATTCATCGAGCGAGGTGTACGCCGCCCAACCAGATAGAATTCGTTTTCCGTCAACGCTATCCTGGCACTAAAGTTCTTGTTGATACCCTTCAATTCAGATTGATAGATATCTGGAATAAGATTTATGGTTTTGTCACGGGTAAATAAGCGCTCAGGTAAGCTTGGATTCATCGCACCCAGATCTATACCATTCGGCTTGCTCTTCAGTTGTTTTAAAGTCAGAGGAAATATTTTTCTTTCAAGATCACTATTTTCACTGTTCCAATCTATTCGTTTTGATAGCGGTGAAACCTTAAACAGAAGTTGTAATTTATACTGGATTTTATTAGCGAGATTAGTACGACTCAGCATTGGAATTTTATTTATCTTTTCGTCTTCTTTAAATGTTTTTGGAAGGCGCTTTCTTCTGAACGTTGTACCATAGGGGCCAAGTTTCAGCATCAGATCAAGCACGCCATCCGGCTCAAGCTGTTTGAATAAATAAGCAACTAAACGAAGCGATATAGACCGCAGTGAATACTCCCGATTCAATATACCGCTTAGCTGCAAAAATATTTGCCAATCATGTTTGGCATCATCTGGAGGTGAAAACAAAGGTCCGGAATAGCGCGCATTATTACGCACAGCGGTGAGATTACACATCATGTTATATTCAGATCGCTCCAAGGCACTGGTAGGCGGTAAAACAATATGCGCAAAACGGTTCGTCTCATTGATGAAACCATCCACTGACACCATAAAATCAAGTTGTCCAAGCGCCTTTTCAAGCTTTTTCCCATCAGGAGTGGATAAAACCGGATTACCTGAAACATTAATAAACGCTTTGATTGCACCCGGATGACTCCCCAGCATTTCATCCGCCATTTCTACAACGGGAATCTCCGAATCAAAAGAAGGCAAATGCCATTGTTTGCTTTGAAAAGCATCAAAACCTCCATCTTCATTTATTATGGCCGATAACAATGCTAAATCTACCGCAGGCCTTGGAAACATTAAACCACCCGCTTGATCAAGGTTGCCGGTAATAATATTCAACACATATATCAGCCAGGCATTAACAGCCCCATGCTTTTGCGTGCAAACACCAAAACGCCCGTAAGCCAAAGCCCGCTTTGAAGTGGTAAACTCCAGCGTTAGGCTTTCAATTAGGCCTATTTCTATACCTGTCTGCACGGCCATTTTATCGATATCGAAGGCCTGAATAAGCTGCCTTAATTCATCGATACCATGTGTATAGGATTGCCACTCCCCTTGATCTAGCCATTTATTTTTGAAGATAAAATAAATCATGGATAATAACAAATACGCATCCTGACCCGGATAGATATAGATATGCTTATTTGCCATTTCGCCTGTTTCGGTTTTTCGTGGGTCTATGGTTGTAATTGTCCCACCACGATCTTGCAGTGCTTTTAAGCGCTTTTTAATGTACGGAGCACCCATAATACTACCGTTAGAAACAACGGGATTAGCGCCAAAACAAAGAAGATAATCTGTGCGGTCAATATCCGGAACTGGAAGCATGGCCATATGGCCAAATAATGTATAAGCAGCAAGCATATGAGGCAAATGATCGCTGGATGCGACACTGAAACAGTTTTTACTGTTTAGTGACTTCCTCAGTAAAATACTGGTCAGTAAGCTGCCATGATGATGGCCACGCGGGTTACCCAAATAAAGGGCAATGCTATCATTACCGTATTTTTTTTTCGTCGCGCCTAGGTTTTCTTCAATCTCTTTGAATGCTGCTTCCCAAGATATAGGCTCCCAACCTTGAGGCGTTCTACGCATAGGTTGGCGCAGGCGATCTTTGTGTTCATGAATATCTTTGAGTGCTAACGCCTTTGCACACATATGGCCTTTACTAAACAGGTCATCGGGATTACCTTTTATGCTAGTCACTTTGCCATTACGGGTCTGAATTTTTAGACCACACATGGCTTCGCAAAGATTACAGATCTGCAAATGCGTATTATTATTTTCCATAGACTCTATTTTACTATCAAAAACAGGAGTGCATCCCGACTATACCCATAATGTTCTAGATAGTGGCGTTAGAAGTGCGTCTATTTTTGTAACTTCTCAGCGAACTCTGTAACTGTTTAGATTGCGTTCAAATTTGAGCGTGAGCTGAGTAGTTACCTATTTTTTTAACTGACAAGGTGGAGAAATAAAACTTGATGGAAATCAGGCCTACCAACAAAGTCGAAACAACTATCGCTATGGGTCTATCTATACAGGGAAAAAACGACGGTTATCCACCGAAAAGACAGACAAAAGAACACGAGTAATCATGATAAAGCGACTACCCGCATACCTGTGAATGCACCCTGTCGTAAAAACACCTTATGGGTTGATGACATCCAGGGGAACAATCGCGTGCCCGAACCTCGGAGCAAAGTCACGCATTAGTTCAAAGTCCATTCCTGTTACCGAATAGCTGCAAAGACTATGAACCGATGGAGACACAATAGCGGGTAGGTCGCTGGATAATTCTGCATTTTCACCAGGGTATTCATTCAGCGGCAATCGACCAAAAACACAATCTTCATTTTGATAATAAAAAGTCGCAATCACCGATCCGCGACCAGGGTGCGCGGGTCGTGCCATAACTCCGGAAGAATTGGGAACAATATCTCTCTTATTAACATAGTGAACATAATTAGGGCCATTAGGATAATAAATACCAATAGCGCCAAGGGTTTCAACATCCACCATCTTTAACAGCTTCCTACGGCGGAGAAAATTAAAGGGGTACAAAGCGTGAAGATCCTTTGATAGCTGCGCCAAGCCTCTCCCTACCATAAAACCTGATTGACTCATACCGACTACCGAAATCCGCCGTCCACCAGAGATTCTTCGAAATGCTTCTCTACGCAGGGTCATAGCAGGCTTGTTATTTTTATCAACAAATTTGAATAGCTCGTGTACAACATTAAATGTAGGCGCGTTAAAAATTCCGATAACAGGGCGCTTTTTAATGATCGCGATAGACCTTAATCGAACATCATTATGCTCAGCGGTAGTGTTCGCCCCATTGATAACGAATATGGGGCTACCAGAAAACCCATAGTCAGAGCCTATTACGGGAACTTCATCGCTAGATACAAACTCGGGATCATAAAGGCAAGCCCTTGCACCCATAAAAAAACCATCCATCTCAATATCCGGCGTACCCCGCATAGCTGCATTAGGGTCATCGCACTCCACACCACTGGCGAGAGCCGCCCTTGCTAAAAACACCACAATAAATGCCAATACAACGCGCACAGAAACCTTAAAACCAAGTACCTGGAAAATATTCAAAAAATCCACCTTATAATGAAAAGTTGTATCGACCTATAAACATTTCTGCACCCAACACCCAGGCGCTTCACATTGCCCGTAAGGGTAGGCTTAAAGTTTTAGAGTAATATGAAACGACTACACGAAAAGTAAAATCACATCCAAACAAAACAAATACGCGAAATGGGGCTTGTGCGTATAACGATCAAAGCGATGGGTATATTTTAATCAAAAAGGAAGCGTCAGACCATACCGCATGAAAAAAGAAAACAATTATACAAATGGC
>JAESUE010000026.1 GCA_016763235.1 Pseudomonadales bacterium | reverse complement strand
CAGGACAAAATTTCTTTTTTGGAGTATCTTCTTTCCAGCTCTATTGAGAGAATTATTTCCTTTATTTTTCGATTAACAGATTTCTCTCTATTAAGGAGCATTCCCCGAACTACTTGCATCGAGATCGTACCTCCACCAGAAACTATCTTTTGATTAAGGATCAAATCTTTAGTTGCTCGGACTAGAGCTAAAGGATCTACTCCGAAGTGCTGAAAGAAACGTTTATCCTCAACAAGTGTGACGGCCTTTACGATATTTTCGGGTACTTCATGTTTAAAATGCTGTGTTCTTTCTCCAATATGCCCCACGTATATATCGTCAGCAGTGTAAATGTCGATTGATTTTCTATTAGCTGTGGCCAGTAACGGTGGAAAATCATTTTTATATTGGGCTGTCACATATAGATAAACTGAAATAACAAAAATGGGAGTAAAAAAACATAAAGTAAAAATCATTTTCATAAATAATTTCACAAACTTGCCTCAAAAAACTGAATTAATTCTAATTATGCACGGTACTGATACTTAATAAGGTATAAAAAAGAGCCGAAAACGCTAATTGAATAACTATTTAACGCTTATGCTTTGAAATATTTTGGCGCAAGAGAGAAAAAAATGAAAAAAGGTTTAGTGGGAATGGTGTTAGCGGGGGCGGTAGTTGGTGGAGTATTGTATATAGCTGCAGGCGACAATTCAGAAAATGACAATGTTGCGGTGCAAAGTCTGGCGGACGTCGATATGACGGATCTCAGAACAAAAAGCCAAATGCTGAATATCGATTACAGTGCTTTAGAACAGAAGGATATTAGTGTTCCGATAACGACACTATCTTCCTTCTCTGTTTTGTCTGGTGTGACTGCGGATAGAATATCTTTTGATGGGAACATAATTATTGGTAACGAGATAGTTTATGATTCTGAAGTATCGGCAAAGGAGTTGATAATCAAAGCTGACCAGGTGTATATCCCGGGATCGAAAAATGGTTTTCTTGATGATTGTACAGTCTACGCTAAGGCTTCAATTAGTGGTACGAGACTAGAAATCGACGCAAACAAAATGACATGTTTTAACTCAAGAAGGGAGTTGATTGACCACTCTTTGCAGTTGTCGGTAATTGGTAATGACGGAAAGGTAGGTTTGATTCCTGATGAGTGCGAAAAAATCTATTCTGATCCTGAATTAAAAGAAAATTACTATTGTGCCAACGCCACATTAAACCCTAATAAGAAGGTGAACCTGTTCCTCAATAATCTATATAGCTCAGAGTATTCATTTGGGCATTATAGTAATGATGTAGAAAAAAATATTGTAAAGCAGAAACCTATTCATGAAGGGCCTCTTGGAAATAACGAATATAAGATAGATGTTGCTCTAACACGATTTGGTAGCTTAACGTTTAATGACACAGTAAGAACAATTGACGATATTCCTATTAGCTTGTCTTCATGGAAAACTAACGGATATCGCAAGGAAGTGAGAAACATTGAAACTGAGAGCAGTGATGATGGTTGGCGCTCAATCTACAATCAAACTAGCACGCTATCCAACGGTTCAATGTTTCGAACAGGCTGGATTATGTCGATTGTTCCTAAGAAATCTGACGATCTGTATGTGTATATAGATGTAGCCATTGAGTACAAGTATATTGATGAGGTGAAGAGAAAAGGAACATCGCTAGGTGTATTTATCGAGGATCCTGTCGTTGCTACCAAATACATCAATGAAGAGCTTAAGCTGCCATGGAATGCGTCGAGAGGTATATCTGTGGAGGGTATTGGTAAATTCTTTTTGACTGTTAAGAAAAGTGAAATTGACAACAGAATGGGTGTAAAGCGAAATGATCGTAAAAAGTAAATTACTAGCAGGCCTGGGTCTTTGTTTTATGTCTCCGCTTGTGTTTGCGGCGAGCAACCTAGATATATTCACGTTATCAAAATTCAATCTGAGAGCTAGTCATAACTATATAGTTAGTTATGACGATCCAAAGCCGGTGGCAACACAATATTCAATAAGTAATTGGTATCTTATCAACAAGTATGTTCCAAAAGATGAGTTTAAAAAAGGATTTCCCAAGAAAAGTGACTGCAATGTTGAGCTTTCGCTAGATTTGAAGGAAGGGCAATTAGGAGTATCTAAGGCAAAATTGACGTGTTCTTTTAACCAGAAATACAACTTGGTTGCTTCATTTGATATTGTGATTAATCAGAAGAGTTTTGGTACTGCAACAGAGTGTGCATCTATCACAACAGGAGGTGTCTGTAGTAGTGTTAGGCTTAAAAAGGGATCAGTGTTTACGGTACACAATTTAAACCCGTTTGAACCGGAGTTGGTTAGAATCATTAATTGATTTATACAGCGCTGAGCGAATCGCGTCTTTGTTAGTGACTTGAGATAAGTTGGGGGCGGCGGTTGGTAGTAAACCTACAGAGATCGATTATATTATAATCCGTTATATCGCTCTCTGTAGGTGTGTGATTCATAGACATCCTTTCACTATTATGGGGTGTTATGAACAGAGAAATTCAATAACGATTGCAGTGGGTATTGTTATACGAAGAGTGTGGTGATGCGGGTTTGGTCTGTCGCCGATGTGGCATCTCTAGACTAACGCTTAGAAAATGGTGGTGTAGGTATCAGGAGTCTGGTGAGCAAGGTCTGCATAGTTTTAGCAAGCGTCCTAAAGCCTCGCCGAACCGTAAGATTACAGAAAGCCAAGAACAGATCATCCTTAATCTACGCTCTGTCTGTAACCTAGGTGCCAGAAGAATTCAGAGTGAACTGAGACGTCTTCATGATGTTACATTATCGCTGGCGACCATCCACAAAATCCTGACCAAGCACGAAGTGAAACCGGTAAAGGCGTTTCGAAGGAAAAAGGATTTCATCTGATATGAACGCCCTATACCTGGTGACCGAATTCAAATAGATACTTTTAAAATTGGCCCTGGTATTTATCAGTATACATCCATTGATGAAATGCCATTCCCCATACAGCGTACTCAAACAGATAGAGGCTGCGAATTTTTGCAACTAAGGTTCCCAAAAACTGGTGGCGAACGGAATTAGGTTTAGGCCGAATAAACCCGGTTCTGTCCACCTGAATGGAAAAGTCGAACGCTCGCAGAAAAGCGACAAATCAGAATTCTATGCCACTGTAGATGTTGAATCCGATGATATTGATGACTTGCTCGCTGAGTGGCAGCACTACTAGACCACATAGCGCTCACGCGGCAAGTCACCGATGGAACGCTATTTCGAGCTAAGTAATGAAACCCCGTTCACAGACGAGATTTCCGAACATTATGAGCTTTCAAAAGAACGCATACAAGATGCCATTTCAGGGTAGATTTGGAGCTAGCTAGATTGAAACGATCTCTATGAATCTCACACTGTAGGTTAACTAACTACACCACATTTGGCCGGTGTATTGTTTGATGTAATAGTATCAATAATTGGAGCATATGAAGGACAAAAATGAGTTGTGTTTGTTTCTGATTTAATTCGCAGCCATTTTTCACCAAATATTGTTATTTCTCTAATGTCTTTCACCTCACACCATTCAAAAAACCATCGCGATCCATAGATTGAGTACGCCAAAAAACCATGTTTAGTCATGTTAAACACGAAAAGTCTTCGTGCTAGGTAGGTTAGAATTACTGTAGTGAATGTTGCGTACAGGAACACTATAAGAGCTGTGCTATATGAAAATCCACGAATATAAAAAAACATAACACTGCAGGTTAGTAACGAAAATGGCACAGCGTACACCGCAATTATTCTGTAGTCTAATTTAGTTTCCACTTATATACCCCTTTAATATTTTTGATATCGATAGTTCCGAATATTCTAGAATCTTCGCTGTTACAAAAGTTGGTTCCAATCATAAACATGTGATCTTTCGGAACTCTTAACTTGCCTGTAAAATCTGTCATAAACTGGTTAATTTCCTTTAGTTGCCCGCAGGCCTCCGGGTCGACTCGTACTCTTCTATTGTTTACGCTAATTGAAGTTTTGTCCCATTGAACTATATCTCCTTCCCTTGCGATACCCATCTTGACATATGGAGAGAATTTACCTGGTATAGCGACAAGAAAGATTGAGCCAGCCTGTGGTTCGATATCAAACCTTTGGAATACTGCAATACTTTTTGCAGGTATTGTTGGATGCATGGAATCTGTAGGAATGTAGGAAATACTGTATATGAAATTTTGCGAAATATTTAGTGCGACAAACAAAATGACCAGAAATTTTGCCACTATGGACCGCTTGGATCTTGCCACCTTCATAAAATAGAGAGCTATAACTGCTAATCCAGCCGTTATCAAATATAGACCGATCATTGGTTATTCAACTTATTAATGATGTACTGAGCGCTCTTATATCCTTTTACAAGATCTCCGTTTGCAAATGCTATATTCGGAGTACCTCTCACGCCGAACATTTTTCCAATTTCTTTTCCCTGCCGCAACGCCTTACTTTTGCAAGTCTTAAGTGTCCCTGTTTTGTTATTCTTTGCAAGTGTTAGAGTTTCTGCAGGGTTATCTGAACACCATACATAGTCGTTTAAGTCATAGTTTCGACCGTAATTCGCTGCAACATAGGGAATATAGTTGACCGATATGCCGTTGGACAGCAGCTTATTTAGCTCTTTTGCATGGAACTTTTTACAGTAGCCACAGGTAACGTCCGTAAAAATATAGATATTATGCTTCTCTTCAACGGCCTCGTACTTGATGGCAATGCTTGAATCCAGAGATTCCAATTTAGCAATACGAAGGTGAGCCATTCTATCAGCGCTTTGGTCGACGAGGGTTCCATTTTCAATTTTGTATATTGGTCCGGCTATTAAGTAATTTCCGTCTTTTGAGATGTGAAGCTCTCTTCCGTTTTCGAGAACTAGCATCACCGCATCGCCTATATTTGATGGCCCCCTTTCTACTATAATAAGCTCTCTATCGCTCATGATTCCCTCAATAACGGCGTCCAAATTATTTGCGCTAGCTGAGCCAATTGAAAATGAGCCTGCCATCAAAATACCGGCTACCGTTTTTAAGGCATAGTTTTGTATTCTATTCATTTTTGTTACGTTCCAAGTATTCGTGTTTGCCCATGATTAGGTCTACCCAGCGGATGCCT
>JAESUE010000318.1 GCA_016763235.1 Pseudomonadales bacterium | reverse complement strand
TACTTCAAATCTTGGGCCGATGAGCCGCAAGATGAAAAATAAAGAACTTGAAGCTTTTGAGAAAAAACACGGTTACAAGCCTACGCCAATTCGTGTGGCGCTAGATGCTTTGGCGGTTTATGTTAACAAGGATAACCCCATTAAAGGCATGACCATCCCTCAAGTGGATGCAGCTTTCTCGGTTACCCGCAAATGTGGCGCATCCAAAAACGCGAGTTCTTGGGGCGACTTAGGTCTCACTGGGCCATGGGCAAGCCGCTCTTTGCAGATTTATGGTCGTAACTCGGTATCTGGAACTTACGGGTATTTTAAAAAGAAAGGGCTGTGTAAAGGTGATTATAAAAGCACCGTGAACGAGCAGCCAGGGTCAGCATCTGTAGTGCAGTCAATCACGTCTTCTTTAAATGGTATTGGCTATTCGGGCATTGGTTACAAGACATCTGGAGTGCGAGCGGTTCCTCTGGCGAAAAAAGCCGGCAAGCCATTTGTTGAAGCCTCTGCAGAGAATGCGATCAATAAAACTTACCCACTCTCTCGTTTTCTGTATGTTTATGTAAATAAGCATCCGAATAAGCCTCTTGCGCCACTAGAGATGGAATTTATTAAGATGGTTCTTTCCAAAGTTGGGCAAGAAGTAGTTGTTAAGGATGGGTATATTCCGCTGTCAGCCAAGGTTGTTGAGAAGGAGCTGAAGAAGCTTAAGTAGCGTTGGCTCAATATTACAGGTTCGATACAAAAAAGGGAGAAGTTCTCCCTTTTTTAAGTTTATAATTGCGCGCCTGTGTTTGAGCTGTAGTGGGTCGATAAAGTCAGAATCGACCGAGCATGGATTTAGTCTAGGGAAAGTCAAATCACAGAGGCTCGAAGTGCTTGGCTTTATGCTAAACGCTTGAAAAGGAATGAGCTGGCAGGATGTACATCAGTCTTCTTTTTTAAAATTATGGTCACACTTTCAACGTAGACTTTCCATTATGTCAGATTTTAACTTATATCAAACCACACCACGTCAGCGTCAGAGGGCAGTGGTCGATCGCTTGGCTCGCTGGGGGGTTACAGCGGGCGGAATGAGCGTCATTCTCGCAATTGTTTTGATATTCGCTTTTTTACTTTCTGTTGTATTGCCAATTTTTGTTCCCGCCTCTGTTGAGAGCGTTGCTGAGTTTTCCCAGAGTCAATTGGCCAAAGGTAAAACGAGGTACATAGGGCTTTCCGAAAATGGCGAGATCGCCTTTCGTTTTTCTGAGCATGAGCCTCTTCAGTTTTTTCATTCCAATGACGGTTCCTTGATAAAAAATTTCGTACTTCCTTGGGATGGCGAGTTGAAACGAGTCATTCCTGTTGATAAGGAAGGGCATATTTTCGCGTTGCTAAATAACGATAACCAGCTGATTCTAGTGGAAATTGGCTACCTAGTGACCTTTGAATCAGGTGAGCGTGAGCTAATCCCAAGGGTGAGCTATCCCTACGGTGAGGAGCCCGTCGCGATAGATTCACTGGGAGATGCGGAGTTTTTAAACGTTGAGCGCGATGAAGAGGGCGTCACTCTTGTCTACCTTAATAGCACCAATGAACTTCAGTTTGCTTATTATCTTGCAGAAGAGGGAGATGAGTTAAACGAAGTAGAATTTGATTTTAATATGGCGCTGCCATTTTCGGTAGACTATTTGCTCGTCAATGATACCGCTGAGTTAGTTCTCCTATTAAGTAAGCAGGGCGAATTACTCATTTTAGATATTAAAGAAAAAGATGAACCTGTTGTGCTTGCCAAGCAATCGCTGCTTGTTGCGCCAATAGGCATTCAGCAGGCTGAATTTCTTGTGGGGGGCAGCTCCCTGATGTTGGCCACTTCCGATCACCGGCTAACGCAATGGACTTTGCAGAGAACAGAGCAGGGTGATTACCGCATGGTTAGCCCGAGGGATTTTGAGTTGTCTGGCGACGCCACTGCATTAATTACCGAGGCGCGCCGTAAGGGGCTGCTGGTTTTTAACGCAAAGCAGCAGCTTACTATTCTTCATACTACGGGCCAAACTGAGTTGATTACAACCGACTCTCTCTTTGATAAAGCAGACAACATCACGCTTACATCTCGTTCGGATGCCTTTTTAGCCGAGATCAATCCGGGCGAGTATCGTTTTTTTGAAATTGATAACGAACACCCAGAAGTGACCTGGCATGCCTTATGGCAAGAGGTGTGGTACGAAGGTTATGATTCAAAAGAGTATATTTGGCAATCCTCATCGGCGGATGATGACTTCGAGCCTAAATTCAGTTTAGTTCCTCTCACCTTTGGAACCTTTAAGGCGGCCTTTTATGCCATGCTGATAGCGATGCCTATCGCTATCATGGGTGCAATATATACGGCTTATTTCATGACTCCCATGATGAGAAACTGGGTTAAGCCGGGTATCGAAATTATGGAAGCGCTGCCCACGGTTATATTGGGGTTTTTAGCGGGCTTGTGGTTGGCTCCTGCGCTTGAAAATCACCTAGTGGCGATATTTAGCTTGGTCATTATTGTACCGGTTTCATTTTTGCTTACTGCTTTAGTTTGGCAGCTTATGCCATCCCCCATTCGGCATTTAATCCCCAGTGGTTGGGAGGCGGCGATGTTGATGCCGGTGACTGTTGTGGCTGTATTTTTGTCGTTTGAGGCAGGCCCGTTGCTTGAGAGTGCGTTGTTTGATAATAACATCCAGCTTTGGTTACAAGAGAACCTAGGCATCAATTACGATCAGCGCAATTCACTGGTAGTGGGTATCGCGATGGGGCTAGCTGTCATTCCTACCATTTTTTCGATTACGGAAGATGCCGTTTACAGTGTGCCGCAACATCTTACCGAAGGCTCCCTTGCTTTGGGGGCGACTCCTTGGCAAACACTGACCAAAGTGGTGATATTGACTGCAAGCCCAGGTATTTTTTCGGCAGTGATGATTGGCTTGGGTCGCGCTGTTGGTGAAACCATGATTGTATTAATGGCGACAGGTAATACGCCGATAATGGACTTTAGTGTTTTTCAGGGTATGCGAACTCTCTCTGCAAATATCGCGGTAGAGCTCCCTGAGTCGGAGGTGGATAGTAGCCATTATCGAATACTATTTCTTGCAGCGTTAGTACTCTTTGGTGCTACGTTCATTTTTAATACCGCCGCAGAAACTGTTCGTCAGCGTTTGCGCGCACGTTATAGTAACTTGTAGGGTTGAGGTAGACGTTTATGCAGAATATTTCCAAATGGTGGAAAAGCGGCTCGCCCTGGATCTGGCTAAATGCCGGTGCAGTAGCGATCAGCATGGTGACTGTTATTGGTCTTTTGACCTTGATACTCGTGCGAGGTTTGGGGCACTTTTGGGCTGCGGATATTATTGAAGTGAGATACCAAGACTCTAACGGCGCTCAGACAATGATTGGCGAGCTGATCCGTAAAGAGCAGGTTGATTTAAAAAACCTAGGCAAAGAAGCTTCAGAGCGCGGGAATGGTGAACGCTGGTTACTCAAAACGGGGAACAGAGAGCTTTCAGCCGATTTCCGCTGGATAGAGCAGGCGAATATTGTCTCCGTATCTACGCCAAAAGAACTTGTTGTGTTAGAGCGTAAAGAGTGGGGGGATTTTTATGGTTATCTTATTTCAGTTTCTGAAAAAGATACGCTTGTTGCCGATGGAGGCGAGGCTTGGGATGAGTTTACTCGAAGGGTCGAGCGGGTAGAGGGTTTAGGTAAAAAAACCCATCAGCTTGAGCGGGTTGAAATGGGGGCAATTAATTATCAGTTAGAGCAGCTGCGTTTAAAACGTAGAAAGCTTGAACTTGATGGGAATGATACGCCTGCGGCCTTGGAAAAAATCAATGTAAAAGTGCAGAAACTGGGCAGAGAGTTTGACTCTTATATGGTCGATGTGCGGGCTCTGAATAAAGAAATTGAACGAGATAGCGCCTTGTTTCAAATTATGGACGGCCAAAAAGTAACTATTTCTATTGCTCAGGTTGTTGAGGGTTTGCGGCCCAATAGCATGAGCACTGTGCAGAAAATCGGTAACTATATTTCAACGTTTGTGGGCTTTGTTTCAGACAACCCTCGTGAAGCTAACACCGAAGGGGGTGTTTTCCCGGCTATTTTTGGTACGGTGGTAATGGTTTTGACGATGTCTATTATTGTCACTCCTTTTGGTGTTATTGCTGCCGTTTACCTGCGTGAATACGCATCTCAAGGCATTGTCACGAAGATTGTGCGTATTGCTGTGAATAATCTCGCGGGTGTTCCTTCTATTGTTTTTGGTGTTTTCGGTTTGGGGTTTTTCGTCTATTTCTTGGGTGGATCGATAGATAGTTTGTTTTATCCTGAATATGCCCCCGCTCCTTATTTGGGTACTTCTGGCATGATGTGGGCATCACTGACACTTGCCTTGCTTACTTTGCCTGTGGTGATTGTTTCTACAGAAGAAGGCTTGACCAGAATACCTCGGAATCTTCGAGAGGGTAGCTTGGCTCTTGGTGCGACAAAGGCTGAAACTTTGTGGAAAGTCGTGTTGCCGATGGCTTCACCTTCTATTATGACTGGCCTTATTCTTGCGGTTGCACGGGCGGCGGGTGAGGTTGCTCCATTGATGTTGGTTGGCGTGGTAAAATTGGCCCCAGAGCTGCCGCTGGATGGAAACTTTCCGTTTTTGCATATTGAAAGAAAGTTCATGCACTTGGGTTTTCATATTTATGATGTTGGCTTCCAAAGCCCCAATGTGGAGGCCGCTCAGCCTCTTGTTTATGCTACGGCATTTCTTTTGGTGTTAATTATCGTAATTCTTAACTTAGCCGCTATTTTGCTTCGTAACAATTTACGAGAAAAATATCGCGGTATTGCTGGATAAAGAGTAACTGTTCAGAAAATGTAAGTTTATATGGTTAAATGATCATTTTTTAACGCTGTTATGCACAAATTTGTGCGTGAGCTGAATAGTTACGATAGAGATTACAGAGGTCGTTTGAATGACAACAGTACAGACACCAATCAGTGTATCCATTGCACCCATGGATAAAGATAATTTAGATATTGGCAAGGAAGTTTCGACTTTCGAAACCAAAAATTTTAATCTTTTCTATGGTGAAAAGCAGGCCTTGCATGGTGTTAATATTAAAATTCCTGAGCACCGTGTTACGGCATTTATCGGCCCGAGTGGTTGCGGTAAATCAACCTTGCTGCGTAGCTTTAATCGCATGAATGATTTGGTGGATAATGTCCGCATTGAAGGCGAAATATTGCTTGGCGGTAAGGATATACACCATCCAAAGGTTGATGTGTCCAACTTACGTCGACAGGTCGGAATGGTATTTCAGCGGCCCAATCCCTTCCCTAAGTCCATCTATGAAAATGTGGGCTATGGCCTACGTCTACAGGGTGTGAACCAGCGTTCAATACTGGATGATAAAGTGGAGTGGGCGCTAAAGGGTCCGCCTTGTGGGACGAGGTAAAAGACCGGCTAAAAGACAGTGCATTAGGTTTGTCGGGTGGTCAGCAGCAGCGTCTCGTTATTGCCAGAACCATAGCGATAGAGCCACAGGTTTTACTGCTTGATGAACCCGCTTCAGCTCTTGATCCAATATCTACATTAAAGATTGAGGAGTTGATTAATGAACTTAAGTCGCGATTTACAGTTATTATCGTAACCCATAATATGCAGCAGGCCGCTCGAGTTTCAGACTATACTGCATTTATGTATCTTGGGGAGCTCATTGAGTTTAATGATACAAGCACGCTGTTTACCAACCCGAGTAAGAAACAGACTGAAGATTATATCACTGGACGTTACGGTTAATATTATGGTGCAAAAACATATTTCCGAACAATTTAATGAAGAAATGGATGATATCCGCAACCGAGTGCTTACTATGGGGGGCATGGTTGAAGCCCAAGTAAGGGAGGCTTGCGAGGCATTGATGAATGGGAATGTATCTCTCGCGCATCGGGTAATTCAAAATGATGCGCAAGTTAATTCCATGGAAAAGAATATTGATGCTGACTGCGTGGAAATTATTGCTCGGCGTCAGCCCGCCGCAAGTGATTTGCGCTTGATTATGAGTTTGCATAAAGCCATCACTGACTTGGAGCGGGTCGGTGATGAAGCGGCCAAAATTGCTTTGATGGCTTTGGAGCTGTCAGAAATGGATCGCCCACGCAGTGACTGTCAGGAATTAAATCACTTGGGAGACCATGTTCGTAAAGAGTTGCACGATGCTTTGGACTCTTTGGCTCGAATGGATATTCGCTCAGCTTTGGAAGTGGCTTTGGAAGACGAAAAAGTAGATAAAGAATATGAAGCGGTTACGCGTCAGTTAATCACCTTGATTATGGAAAACCCCAGTAATGTATCTCGCGTGCTAAATACGCTGTGGGCTGCTCGCGCCCTTGAGCGAATCGGTGATCACGCCAGAAATCTTTGTGAGCACACTGTTTACGCGGTAACCGGAAAAGATGTGCGTCACCAGCTTCTGAATGAGGAAGATAAGAAAGCACTTCTTTCCTGAAGCTTGTTTCAGCCTTTATTTGAAAAACGGAAGCCTTGTCTTCCGTTTTTTTATGCTTAAAATTCTACGGTGAGGGAATTCGCTACAGGTAGAGTCTTGTTTCAGAGCAACTTCAGTTTATAATTCATGATTCTGGTGGCTGCTCTCGTGATGGTTTCTTTGGAGGCAGCACCTACAAACACCTTATAGAGATGATAAGCCATGACCATAATTCGCCAAGATGATGTGATTCAAAGTGTTGCTGATGCCTTGCAGTTTATTTCTTACTATCATCCGAAGGATTTTATCGACGCGGTTTATCAAGCCTACGAGCTGGAAGAAAGCCAGGCTGCGAAGGATGCCTTGGCGCAAATTCTGGTGAATTCTCGTATGTGTGCAGAAGGGCATCGTCCGATCTGCCAGGATACCGGCATTGTTACCGTCTTTCTAAAGGTGGGAATGGATGTCAGCTGGGATGCGAAAATGTCCCTAGAAGATATGATCAACGAAGGTGTTCGCAAGGCTTATACGCACCCTGATAATATACTTCGCGCCTCTATATTGAGCGACCCAGCTGGGGCGCGTAAAAACACCAAAGATAATACCCCCGCCGTTATTCATACCCAGATAGTTCCTGGCGACAAGCTCGATATTACTGTCGCGGCAAAAGGTGGTGGGTCGGAAAACAAGTCAAAGCTGGTTATGCTAAATCCTAGCGATAGCATCGTGGATTGGGTGCTAAAAACCGTCCCCACTATGGGTGCAGGTTGGTGTCCTCCTGGTGTTTTAGGCATCGGTATCGGGGGTACTTCTGAAAAAGCCATGGTGTTAGCGAAAGAATCCCTGATGGACCCCATCGATATTCAATCCCTTATTAAAAAAGGGCCCTCAAACCGGGTAGAAGAATTGCGGCTGGAAATCTTCGAGAAAGTAAATGCGCTCGGCATTGGTGCGCAAGGTTTGGGTGGTTTGACGACGGTTGTGGATGTAAAAATTAAAGATTACCCGACCCATGCTGCTTCATTGCCAGTGGCTATGATTCCCAATTGTGCAGCAACACGCCATACACACTTTGTTTTGGATGGCTCGGGGCCGGTAGAAATGCAAGTTCCAAAGCTGGAAGATTGGCCTGATATCGAGTGGGGTAGCGCGGAAGGTGCGACGCGCGTTAACCTCGATACTATTACACCCGAAGACGTTTTGTCATGGAAGCCGGGAGACACTTTGTTGTTAAACGGCACCATGTTAACGGGTAGGGACGCAGCGCATAAACGCATTGCCGATTTAATGGCCAGTGGAGAAGGTCTTCCCGATGGAGTCGATTTTACCAATAAGTTTATTTATTACGTTGGCCCAGTTGATCCTGTTC
Organism: Pseudomonadales bacterium; assembly: GCA_016763235.1. Taxonomy (GTDB): domain Bacteria; phylum Pseudomonadota; class Gammaproteobacteria; order Pseudomonadales; family UBA3067; genus UBA3067. The sequence goes on along the minus strand of JAESUE010000318.1, from coordinate 1,330 downwards.
GAGACGAAGTGGTTGGCCCAGCTGGCCCAACCACTGCTACCCGAATGGATAAATTTACCGAGATGATGCTGGATAAAACTGGATTGCTCGGCATGATTGGTAAGGCCGAGCGTGGTGATGTGGCTATTGAGGCCATTAAAAAGCATAAAGCGGTTTATTTAATGGCAGTGGGTGGTGCGGCATTTTTGGTATCCAAGGCGATTCGTAAATCACGCGTTGTGGCATTTGAAGAGATGGGCATGGAGGCAATCCATGAGTTTGTGGTGGAAGATATGCCTGTTACCGTCGCTGTAGATTCTTCTGGTGAGTCTATTCACCGGACTGCGCCGAAAATATGGCAAGCCAAAATCGGTAAGATTCCACTATTGGATAAGTCTTGAGGCAGGAATAATCGTTCATTACGAGCGCTTATTTCCACTGGATGAAAGAGATTTTTGTTTTTTTTAAGCGCTTGATCGACGCCGATACGGACTCACTTCGAGCGCTTATATTAACTATCGATGGCGTTGAATACGTTGATAATACCTGCCGATTTACAATAAGGGGTTTGTTTCATTCTCTTGATGGCGGGTCGTTAAGTTATGAAGAGTTTCGCTCGCAGCTATACGCCGGTACTCTTAACGCTGATCTCAAAAAACGTGGGTATCAAATTCAAGTATGCTGCTCGTCAGGGAACGTCGATACCAGTTGGTACAGACTGGTTAAACTTGGTGAAGAAAGATTTCAATAGCGGCTATTTCTAAGTGCTCTGAAGAAAAACAACGTTTCTATTCGTTATTATTGCTGCTAACATTCATTTTAATCAGGTGCTTTGCTTTTGTGTGCAAAGATAATCGGGAAGTATGGTAGTACCACGCGTACAACCCCATCGCTGCCCCCGCATCGGTTACAGAGTAATTTGCAATGCCACTGGTATCTTTAACTGGGAAGGCGCAAATGTCGTCAATGTAATGACTCTCTTGGAGCCCGAATACCGGCCTGTTCAATACTACTTAATAAATGCACGGTGGGTGCTAAAGGATCATTTATGAGTTCGCATGTTGCTGTAAATCAACAAGATAAAACTAAAGCAGTTTCTTCTGCTCTTATTCAAAATATCGCCGTATTAACATTTGGCGCTATTCTACTTTTCGCGGTGGGATTTTTACCTATGGATGCGGTGCATAACGCAGCGCACGATACGCGGCACACTATTGCATTCCCCTGTCACTAAACCACTATTTAAACGTTTATAAGTTGGTTTGTAACACCTCAGCTCACGCTCAAATTCGTGCATAACGGCGTTAAAAAATGATCATTTATACGTATAAACTCACATTTTTCGCCTTGT
>JAESUE010000317.1 GCA_016763235.1 Pseudomonadales bacterium | reverse complement strand
GGCTCCATACGCTGGCTATGTGCTTCGGCGGAACTGGAGCCACTACCGTTAGAGGAAAGTATCTACCCGCACTATCAATGCTAGGCAGCATAATCCCCACATAGGAATGCCCATCAACCACGCTGGAGCTTAATACAAAGCGCCAAATAGGGCTGGTGAGGTAAACCTCAGGCCAGTTTTCTGCTAGCTCTTGCGCCGTTCGATATAAACCATTTTGCAGCCAGTGGTCCCATTTATCAACAAAACCCACGCTGAGATTTCGTTGCACAAAATCACCCACTGAGGGTATTTTTCCGAAAAATCCCAAGGGAAAGGAGGCTTGAGGTACTACAGGCTTTTGGGGCATGTAAAATTCATCCCTGGCAACAGTCGAAAGGGGTTATAAGTGCTTGCAGCGACGAGGTTATATTCGATGTTATAACCTTTCGCACTAAAAAATAATGTGAATTTTTCTGGCAAAGCGGTGCGTCTTAATCGCGCCTTATCAACAAGCCTGTAAAGAGCCCACTGCCCTGTCTGACGATAAACAACGGTTTCATCGCCCTGAAACTGTACCTCATAATAAGCGCCTTCATCCTCGTTTGGCCCCGGCCATTTGAGCGCTGTTTTAAGCTGTGGGCCGAATTCATAGAATAATTCCTGCCCTTCAATATTGAGAACGAATCGAGATACGGCGGCATCCATTTCTTTAGGCGTTAAACTAAAGCGGGCTTGCGGCAAGCTATCGCCCGGTTTAAAAAAGGCTTTTCTTATCTGTGCAGCTTTTTCAAATGCTCTAATGGTTTTCCCGCTAAAGGAAACCACTGCGCGCTGATCTGCTTTGACCTTCCAGGGCGAAGAGGAGGTATCGATATATTCGGCTAAATTGCGCTTAAAGAAATCATCCATTAAACCGCCATACCCGAAGAAAATCCCGAAATCCTCACGCTGCACTTCATTTCTCGCACGCTTATAAAGGGGGTATCGTCCTTCAATGGAACTTGCGCAGTAGGGATATACTTCCGCCTGCCAAATTTCATTCAGGTGGGAAATGACGCCGCCAAATGCCAAGCTATTGCTCACGCTTGCAGATGCCAGTAGTAATGGTCGAACAAAAAGCCTGGGCGCTTTTGATGCCCCTCTTTTTACTGATTTAATCGCCGTGGCACCCTGTTTCGCATCTTCTCGCTTAATTGTTTGACCGGATGATTCTATTTCTAAAAAACTCATGAACTCATAAAGCTCAGCATAGTATTTCCCAAGCTGCTGTCCGCCAACGCTCACGCCATCTTTTTCTTTTATGTATTGATGAATAGGATAAAAGTGACGTGTAATGGGGTCGAGATGAGCAAGGGGATCAAGCTGAATACGTTCTACTGGCGCATTATCTAACAGACGACGTATTCGTTGTCGTGCCTTATCCATTGTGCCGCTAGCTAGCTCGGCCATTAACGGTGATGTTATTTCTGTTTCATTTTTAAGGGCTTGTAATATCCTCAATAACGGAGAGTCATCCTGCGACAACAGCTTAAATGCCCGTGCGGCGGCTTCGTAACTGGTGAAATTAGCCAGCCCAATGTCTCCTAACAGCGATTGGTATTTCTCTATATAAATACGCTCGTATTCTTTAATAACGGTTTCAACAACGGCATCTTGGTCTTCATAACCGGTATTGGGTTTAAATTCACCGAATATCCATACCTCTTGCAATGCCTCGCTGGTTAATACGGCAATTTTTTTCTCCGTTACGCGGGTATAGCCCTGTTTGGTGTAAAGCGAGGGAATTTCTTCTGTGATGGGTTTTTCACTTTTTCTTGCAAAAAGGAATTCTAGTTCGCCACGACTCACGATGCGGGATAAGGAGAAAGCGTCTAAATCATCAAAATCACTTTGCTGCAAACGCCCCAAAACACGATCTGGCAAGGACACGGTCGCGATGATTTTTTGGGCTTTTTGGATCAACTGTTGATCCAAAGGCATCGGTAAAGGCGATGGGCGCTCAGCAAATAGCATATTTAAATGCTGAACCGCCAACTGGTAATCTTCTTTTTTCAGGCTGCGTGCTTGTGTATCGAGCCAGTCGAAGCGCATAAATGAAATCACATCGCTGCTTACGAAGTGTTCTTCAGAGCCAAGCATAAGATAAATACGCAAAGCCGCATAACGGTATGAGAGAGAACGTTTATCGTCAGATAGAATATTTTCTAACCTTACCATTAACCTGGTTAGCAACGTCTTTTTAAGCACTCGCTGATAGGCATCCTCAGACAGGCTCTGTAGCTTGCTCTTTTGATCCAAACCCAGGCTTCCAAATAACGCACTACCGGCATCCTCACTTTCGATGTAAACCGGCAATTCGCTCACCAGCGAATTTGCATCCAAGGTAGATAGTGGTGCCATATCATCCGGCGCAATTGCGTTAATTCCCACTAAGGCGGCATCAACACGCGTTGTTAGGTCGGTAGCAAAATTTTTGGTGTATTGATAACTAAAAATCCAACCCGTTAGCAATGCCAGTGATAGCACTCCGCAGGCTGCATAACCGCCGCGACGTAACCACATAAGTTTCTTTTCAAACTTAAGGTCTGTGCGCGCAATATGCGCTTCACCAAACACCTGCTTTTCCATTAAGTCATGGATAAAGTAGCTTTTGCCTTTTTCTCCAATTCCAGACAAGGGTCTCTGGGATAAACCAGCATGTTGCGCCATGCTATTGACCAGGCGATCGATGGGGGTACCTTCTTGCGTGCCGCTAGTGAAATAAATACCACGCAAGAAACTGGCTTCTTCATAGTTCGTTGTGCGGAAAACATCTCCCACAAATTGATGCACAAGACTTCTTAGAAGTATAAATTGTGTTGGAAAACCGGCGATGGCAGCCGCTCGTTCTGCATTGTTTTCTGATTGCAAACGCATTGATACTAAATCATTTAAACGACGAGCCAAGATATCAAACTCACCATTAAAACTTTCAAGGCATTTCTGCGGATCTAGCTCGCCTTGAATGGGAAATGTCATTCCCCATATTTGATCACGTTCCTTTTTATTTAAATCATCAAAAAATTCATTAAAACCAGAAATCAAATCACACTTGGTGAAAAGAACATACACGGGGAATTTCGCACCCAACTGTTCGCCTAGCTCGTGAAGCCTGTGCTTGATAGCATCCACATGCTGCTGGCGACGCTGAGGTGTTTGTTGCAAAATATCCGCAATACTGATTGCCACAAAAGCGCCATTAATGGGTTGGCGACGACGGTATTTCTTAAGCAGTTTTAAAAAATTCAACCAAGCAGTTTTATCCTTTGATTCATCACTATCTTGGGTCACATAACGCCCAGCGGTATCAATAAGAACGGCTTGATCTGTAAACCACCAGTCACAGTTTCGTGTTCCACCTACACCACGAATTTTCGCTTCATCACTACCCGGTAAATCTTCAAGTGGGAAATTTAAACCTGCATTTTTTAACGCAGTGGTTTTCCCACTACCGGGTGGGCCAATAATAATATACCAGGGCAAATTATAAAGACTAGTGGGCTGAAAACGCTTGCCGCTGGATTTTCGCAAAAATATGACGGCTTCTTTGAATCGAGCCTGCAATATTTCCAGCTCTTTCTGCTCGCCACTTTCCTCTGGGGCGATTGCGCTAACCATACCCTCTACCATTGTTTTCTCATCTTTCTTTTGCTTAAAAAAGCGAAATAGCTCCCAAGCAACAAAAACCAGCAAGAAGAAAGACAGCGTTATCCATCGTGAAAGACTGCCAGCCCAGGGTTTCAAATCACCAAGAGCAACCAAAGGGCCGAACAGATGAATAACGAGGGCTAATGCCACCAGCCCTACTGAGATAAAAAACCAGCGATGAGTAAATATAGCTTTTAGTTTATTTAGCATATTTTATAACTTAAAAAGTGTAATTTCGACACGACGATTTTTCGCGCGGTTGTCTGCACTGGTATTCGGGGCTACCGGCTCCCTGTCAGCCAAGCCTTCTACAGCAATACGACGCTCAGGAAGATATTCCTGTAATAGGGATGCAACGCTTTGCGCCCGTGCTTTAGATAAATGCCAGTTGGAAGGAAACGCAACACTTCTAATCGGTACGTTATCGGTGTGTCCCACAACGAGAATATCAACAGAAGAATCCTTGATTTTTTTCGATAATTTACTCAGCAATTCTTTGCGGGAATTTGTTAGCGACACACTGCCTGACTCAAACAAACCCTTACCCCGCAGTGTGATAAGCACTTTATGTGAATTTTCAATAATTGAAATTTCATTCGATCTAATCTCTGCACTGAAATCATTCTCCAGTGCCAAAAGGCTTGAAGCAGATTTTAAGCGAGGCCGAGGTTTTTTTATTAATGCAGGAATCTCCAGCCCAACCGCCGCCAACCTATTGGCAAGAGGGTCTGAAACCCGATTTGCTGAAAACAAAAAGGCGGTATAAGACAAGATAAGAAGTGAAGCAGTAAGCGCCGCGACCACCCACAAAGGAAAGCGGGCCTTCCCTCCATGGTTTGAAATATCATCATCAGGCAAATGGTGGGACAGTGAAAACTCTGGCTCACCTTGGGTTTGCTGCACCAAATGATACAGGCCATCTTTCAAACTGCGCAGGCCCACCTCGCCGTTATCGACAAGGCGATACTTCCCTTTAAAACCTAAGGCGAGGCAAGCATGGGCAAAACCCAACAGCTCAACGTATTGTCGAGGTTCTTTACTGAGCAAGGTGACAATATCGAAAAACTTTTCTCCACCTTGCACCTCATTTTGAAAGGTGCTTAAGAGTGTCCGGCGATCCCAGCCACTACGGCTTCCCCAAGGGGTGGAAAGAATTGCTTCGTCCACAAAACTGCACAACATGTATCGCGCCGACACGATTTGCTGATGCGGCACACCAAAACTTGTTAGCTTTTGTTCAAAAGATTTAACGCCATCAACACACTGTTGATAAATGGCATTTACATCTTGATTCGCAGCCGTAGACCGCAGCTTTACCGCAAAGGACAATAAGCCAGAGGACGATGCTAAAAAACCGTTACTTTCAGCATTTGGATGCAAGGCACCTCTATCCATTCCCAATGATAAAAAGACATTGCCCTGCGGCTCTGCCTTTTTAGGCGCTGATTTTGCTGGCTGAAAGATATCCGAGTCAGAAAATGGGTCTTGCTGTGCACCGTCAACTTTGGCTTCTGCATTCTGCCCAGATTTCCCCCGCCGCCCACCGGGCATCGGTCGAATAATTGTTTTATCATTGTCTGGCGGTTGATAAGGGTCGTCGGACATGAGCTCTCTCTCAAGAAAACCTCGCTGCTATTATCACGCGGCAGCAGGCCTCTACTATTTATTCCTAATGGCTATATCGTTATAGATACAATTATTCAACTTAAACCTGAAGCCTCTTAATTCCTGATAGCCCAAAGCTCCATTTCCAACCCAGGAAAGCCATCGCCAACGTGGATTGCAAAACCACTGGACTTTAACATTTCCTTCCATTTAACATCATGTTTGTTCATCTGAAAATAAACATAACCCGCGTGATAGGGAATTTGTCTTGGAACCTGCGCCATAGACTCCAACGGAATACCCGGCAAGCCAGCCATCACCAAATCACGAATCGTTTCAACGGAACTCACTCGCGTTTTTAAGGGAAAGGATCGCCGTAATTCATCTTGAGAAAGGTCTGCCTTTATTGCCAATACAAACTCGGCATCATTAACCAATTGCTTATCTTCAAGAGCTGCGCGATAAATCCCGTACTTCGGCTCCATCATTGAAATTTGGTAAGCCCTCGGATCAACAACCGTAGAAAGCGCATCTCGCAACTGCTGAAACAAGCCGTTAAATGTCAATTTCAAGTCATGGTGCCGATAAGGCTCAATCGGCGGTGGAGTTCTCGGCTCACCAAAGGTTGCCATTTCTCCCGCCAACGACGCTAACGTCAGGTAAAGTGATTCAGGATGAACCCCGCTGTCCCGAGCAATGTGCTCGATAATTGGAATGTGCCTATTAATAACCTGTAGCATTAAAAAATCTGCCAGCTCTGCCGCGCCACCACTCCCTGCAGAGACACGTGCGGCAATGGTTTGACTTCGGTGCCGCAACAAACCTTTTAATTCAGCCAAAAAGCCACTCACCACCGCAGCACTTTCACTTGCCAATACCGTTGGAATAAAGCCCTTATCCAGGGTGATTTTCTTTTCGGCGCTGCACTCCTCTATGTATGCAATAGGAATACAGCAATATTCACTTAACTGATCACCCTCCAGCTTAAGCGCCACACTGGTTTTACCAAGCTGCATAGAAGCCATGGCCTGAGACCGGCTGTTTTGATCAGGTACATCAATGATTTCGCTCTGGTAACGAAACAACCCTCCATCCCCTGAGCCATCATCCACATCTGGCTGAAAGGTTTGCAAAGGCAAGGCCAAATAAACGGTTTTCCCCACGACGCCTTCTTTAAAATCAATGGCTGCGGGAACAGCGTCGTCACCGGGAATATTAAAGGGTGTGCCATCCGGCATTACGCCCCGAGCAGAACTAATTGCAAACTTCCCCATTCCCAGTTGGTTGGTATCTATTTCTAGGGATAAAATGCCCCATCCGTAAAAATGCAATGCTCTGCTGCGCTTATCAATTAAATCGGCAATATAGCGCTCTTGCTGCTGAAAATGCTGTGGTTTGAGGAATAAACCCTCAGACCAGATAACTTTATTTTTGCCCGTCATAACCACACCCTTTTATCCGATACCACTATTTTAATTTTTTAAATTTTTTGTGCGGTGCCGATTTATATTTACTGTCAGCTGGTTTTTCTTCTTCACTTTTAGGGGCATTTTTACCGAACCAAACCACAACCTCGTTTTTCATCACGCGAATACTCATATCATCCGAAATACGATCTCCTACCGAATACCATGCTTTATCAGGCAAAGGGGAGAGCGCGCGCCACGTGGAATGATCTATATCTCTGTAGGAGGCAACAACACCTACCATTCGAACATCGGGAGACAGTTCATCCTGAAAAGATAGCCCTTGTTTGGGTGATAACTGATATTTTGAAAATGACGCAAGGCTATCTCCCAAAGTTTCAACAGGGTTGCGGTAGAGGGAAAAGAAATCTGCTTTATTAAATGCCCCTTCACTGCGCAAATAATAGATAAAAACCACAACAGGACGGGCTTTGCTATCTTTCCCGGGGTTAATATCTGCTTCCGCAAAGAACTTCCCATGCAGTACTTTAGGAGAGCTACTCTTGCTCGCGCAGGCAGCTATAAGCGAAATCAAAACAAGCACTCCAATGCCACGTAAAACTTTCAAGTTGTCGTCTCCCAGTTAACTGTTTTTTATCGTTGAGCCTTGGTTAAACCTATTTGAGCAGATGCTATCATTTTAATTCCCGCACCGCCTTTTCATACGCCTCAGCAAACACACCGCTCACTAGCTCGTGAAAAAGCCTGTCGGAATCTTCACAAAGCTCACTATAGCGTTCGGTATAAAGTTCCCAGTACATGGCTTTATTAGAGCCTCCGAAAAGTGACTTCCGTTTTATTCCCTTATCAAATCGCTGCTCAAGCTTTTTCGGATTAAAGCGCTCCATCACTTCTCGAATAGTCTGCTGCATGGCTGTCATCAATGCGATTTGATGCACTTGAATATCGTGAAATGCCTCATTAAACGCTTGCTCTGGCGATAAGAAACTTCCACTTTTATCCACAAACAAATTATTCGCGGCGCTTTGCGCATTCACTGAAAACTTTAGCGGGTTATTTTCAGCCGCCGAGAGCATGGTTTTATCCACCCTCATTTCGTTTTTTATCTCTGCCCTTGATCGCATTGAAGCCATCATACCTTCCAAGATAGATGGCAGCATGGAGAGCCATTTCTCTGCCACCATATCTTCTGTATCTGCCGCGCCAAACTGCATGGCTTTAAAGTTTTCAGAGTATGCCGGACGCGGCTCAACAACGACGTTATCTTCAGGGCTTTGCTGCTCTTCAGCATGAGAAGGCGCGAGATCCGGTGTTGGTGTTGGTGTTGG
>JAESUE010000316.1 GCA_016763235.1 Pseudomonadales bacterium | reverse complement strand
TTTATAAAACCTCTCGGCCTCATATTGCCGAAGTAGGTTATATACAGGGGACGGAACATTTTCGTAATATACATCGTCATCGTGTCGTAACCTCACCGCACATTGTTTCCCTGCGCGTCGATGAAAGTTTATATTTTGCGAACGCCTCATTTTTGGAAGATGAAATCTACGCAATCATTTCAGAGCGCGGTGATCTCGAACACCTTGTTCTTATGTGTTGCGCAATTAATGAAATAGACATCAGCGCACTTGAGGTTCTTGAGGCGATAAACGAACGACTAAAAGAAGCCGGTATTCGTTTGCATCTATCCGAGGTCAAGGGCCCCGTTATGGATGCCTTGAAGCGCAGTGATTTTTTACAGCACCTTGGTGGAGATGTTTTTCTGACACAATACCAAGCAATTAAAACAATTATGTCAGAAGACCAGGAGTATGAAATATAACGAGGTAAGACCTCAGTGAACTCTGTAACTATTCAGATTGCGTTCAAATTTGAGCAGAATAGGGCGATCCTACACGCACAAACGATCATTTTTTAGCGCCGTTATGCGCGAATTTTAGCGCGAGCTGATATAATTACATTATGAATAGCATTCTTCTGTTTGTACGCTCAAGTCGAAGCATCTATCTAGGCGGAGCATTCGCGTATTCAACATTGATTGGCTAGTCTTTTATACTCAAGTGAAATTTTAACGGCATGATTTGTCAATGGAGTTGTAGAAAATGGACACGAATAGAAAGGTTTCAGCGCTTAAGCGTGGGTGCTGTGTGGCAGGCCTGCTGTCGACACTTGTGCTGCCTACCTTGGTGCAAGCAGAAGAGGGTGCGTTTACCAGCAAAAGCAAAGCGCGCTATGTGCAATTAATGGAAGTGACGCCTGATCTACTGCCACAGATCAAGGGGCTTTCATTTCAAGATTTATCCCTGCAGGCGATTGATGCCTCGGGAAACTTGTCTCCTATCCCATTTCAGTTCGATGAATATAATAAATTCGGTATTCACCATGTAAAAGGAAGTGGCTTGGATACGGTGGGTGAGGAGGGCATTTTTGATGAAAATGATGAGCTGGTTTTTATGTATCGGGATGCTGGGGATAAAGCATCAAAAGAGAAGCTTTCTTCCATTGAAGGTAAAGTTGTAGCCGAATTGAGTATTGATGATGACGGACAGCTTCGTTACGCATATGTGTTAAAGGGGAATGCAGCGCGCAGCAATAAAGACTATGCCGACTATGATGAAAAAACACATCTATTCACAACAGATACCTGGTCTATGCAGACTGACCCCGAAAATGTATTGAAATGGACAGACCATTTTATTAAGACTTTTGATGGTGGCAAAACTACCTTTGCTGACTCCATGAAAGTGCGTGTTTTAGCGAAGGTCGGGTTTTTTAACGTAACACTTGATAACGATAATGTTATTGGTAAGGTGCTTGCGGTAAAAGATGGGCCGGTTCGAGATATTCTCGCTATTAGCGCGAGTGTTGTGGTATTAAGAATCCCTTTTCTTACTTTGGACGTGGGTTTGGAGCTTTCTGAAAGTTCCTTGGTTTTGCCAATTTCTGCAACCGTTCCCTCTGTGGCCAAGGCAATTAAAGCACCGGTATTAACGGCTACGTTGGACTTTGCAAATGTTTCTGGTGCATTGGTTCGATCAGGGCTTAGCTCCAAGGAGCCTTCTGTTGTCGATAATAAAATGAGCAGTGAAGAGAAAAAGTTTAGCTTGAATGAGCAAGAACCTTGGTTGGCTTTATCAACAGATAAAGGATATGAGGGTTTTCTGATGATTCGCTCTGATGATGCTTCTCTCAAAAAAGGATTGAGCTTGACGGCGATTTATAAAGAGGGAACTAAACCAGATAAGCCTGAACGATTTCCCGGTTCTGAGCCGGAACTGGGTTTCAATATCACTGATATGCCACCCGGCGATACGGTAAATTATGTTATTACACTCTTTCATGTGGATAAATTTTGGTATGACAATACACCCGAAGTGTTTATTCATAGCCTAATGGAGCAGCCACCTGTAACGGCAACGTCGTTGTAATGTTATATTTTTGGTCATATTTTTGGTGTGGTGGTTGTGAAAAATACTGCACTGAATGCGTGTTAAATATCTCTAATATAATTGATACGTTCCCTGCATATTTATTGGGGAAATATTTTTCTCAGCCATCTTGCGATATCTCGTAGCAGAAATGATGGCGCCGGCCATCGTCAATGTTTAATTATTACCCCGCTTATTTTTCTCGCTTTACATAAAATAACTATGCGGCGTTGTCGTGCCTTGCCAGTAAGAAAATAGGTTTGCTTCTAATACTTGACTCTCTAATGTTATCGGTGCATTGCCATGCGGCGCTGTTTTAATGCGACAATCATGACGTTAAAAAACAGAGGCTTATTCCTGTGTTAACTTTTAGTATGGGTGTGACAGTTTGTCGCATAGCATTAGTGCCAATAGTCGTAGTATAGTTGGTAGTATTATTTAAGATGATTAAATGCATCACTAATAATTCACTATAAGGTGCTAATAACACGGCAAATTGTAGTGTTATAAAAATTAATAATAAGGAGAACGATAATGTTGTTTCAATTATTTACAACACCTGATTCGCCCTATAAAGGGCCGAGAGAGGGTGAAACTGCGTTGATGAAGTTTTGGAAATATTTCAGGTTTGCTTCACCCTCTTTCGCATTAGCAATGGGGATACCACTGTACTTTATAGGTGGTGATACGATTTTTTATTATGTGGCATTTCTCGGTGCTTTAGCACTATTTGGCGATTACTTCTTCGGAGAAGATACCGAAGAATGGGCCGGAGCCTATAAATACACGCAAATATTTCCTTTGATGGAAGTTGCGGCCATATTAAGTAACTCTTTATTGGTTATTCTGTTTGCATGGCAGCTAGGATTTCCTTCCTTTGATTTATTCGGAATCGGTGCCTTGGTTCAGTTCGTAACAGGCTTTGATGTCGCTGCCGCATTTGCAGCAAATTCGACCTATTCCTATCTAGGCGGCTTTGGTTTGGCCGTTGCGGGGGGAACATTAAACGGTGTTGTACTGGGTCACAATACAACACACCGAACGTTTGATGCGAAATCAGTTTGGATGGGGCGTTTTGGTGAAGCTTTTGGCCTCTTTACGTATTTTTCGGTGCGTCACCCATACGGGCACCATAATTTGATCGGAACCCCCGCCGACCCTTCATGGGCGCATCGCGGTGAGAGCTTTTATCATTTTAGAATGCGCAGTGTTTGGGGACAATACAAAATGACCTGGGCGCTCGAAAAGCAACGCTTGGAAAAGTACGGTTTACCAACGATTCATTGGACTAATCAAGCACTTCAAGGGTGGGCGATAGAAATACTGGTTTTAGGCATGTTTTTTTATACCGGCGGGCTAATGGGAGTTGCCGCAATGATATTGATAGGTCTTATTGCGCACACGGGGCTTGAACTCGCTAACTATATTGAGCATCAAGGTTTATGCCGTGTTCCAGCAGAACCTTTTCAGCCTCGGCATGCATGGGATGACGCACATCGTATGACGTATTGGGCAGTATGGGCAATTTCTCGACACTCTCACCATCATTCCGATGCACAAGTTGAAGAACCAGAACTGAACTTTTACGGAAATACCGACAAGGCAATGTCCACACCTTACGGTTATTTGGTAAGTTTTTTACTGGTATTACTTCCCCCCGTTTGGAATAAAATTATGACTCCACGTTACCTAGAGTGGGATGAAAATTATGCCTCACCAGAAGAGCGCGATCTTGCTGCTCACGAGAATATGAACAGTGGCATACCAGAGCTGATCGAAGCAGGTTTTAGTCATTTTAATAATAAATTCAATAAAGCGGAGGAAGTTGAAGTCGTGTTAGACGTTGCATAATGCTTGCAGCTTTTATCCCACCCCATAAAACAAGGCGCGCCGATTAAATCGGCGCGCCTTGTTTCAATAAAAAATATTCAAACGATAAGCGATCAAATATTGACGTATTTCTAACATCACTTGAGTTTTGCGTAAGATGTAATTCTTTTTATTTATAACTCAAGTTTCGGAGTTCAGATTTTCGGCAAAATACGACATCAATCACGGAATACCCAGCATACGGTATTTTTTATGCTATTTTGAACTCAGAAATAGTCGATGCAAATCACGGAGCACGCATCCTGTAGGCAGGGTTAAACGAAGTGAAACCCCGCGCTGCATCTATTAACGATGACAGCAGGATTAAGCGCTAGCATCTTGCTTATTTATATCTCAACATTATTGGGTTTCATTTCGTTTAACTCAAGTTACACGACTACTATGATGCCTAGCCCATGATTTACTTCCTGTTTTTTTGAAAATTTTAACGCTAAAACTTTAGTCAAAATACTTTTTCCCGCGTTCCCCAGTCTTTAATGAAAATCCCGCGAAGTAAGGCTTAAATCTCCGAGCAAGTGGCTTAAATCAAATAATTCACCGGCTATCACATGAATCACTTTTTCATCTCGTTCCACTACGCCTTTTACTTTTAATAAGCGGGCGTTTAATAAAGTGGCGCGTTGGCGTTCGACCAGATTTTTCCACACTACGATGTTGCTGTTGCCGCTTTCATCTTCAAGGGTGATGAATACCACGCCACTTGCGGTGGCGGGGCGTTGTCGGCCCGTAACGATGCCGGCTATTTGAACGAAGCGACGATGGCCAAGGTCTTTTAGTTGTGCGGCACGTTTGCAGTGGCGTAGTTCGGGGTGGTGGCGTAAGAGGGCGACGGGGTGTTGTTTAAGGCTTAGACCTAGGTGGTGATAATCATCTAAAACTTCTTGGCCAAGGCTGGGTTGGGGCAGTTCGATGGTGTCATCTTGCAGAATATCATTGTTAAGTAAAGGGCGGTTGGGTTCTAAACCTTGAATTTGCCAACGGCTTTGGTGGCGGTTGCCTGATAGTGCTGCCAGTGCGCCGCCACGGGTGAGTTGTTCTAGTTCTGTTGGGTTTAGATGGCTTCGATTAAATAGATCGTTCAGGCTGCGGAATACACCGTGTTCGCGGGCCTGTAATAATTTTTCAATGCTTTGGTGTTGCAGCCCTTTTATAAGTGAAAAACCCAAGCGAATGGCAGGTTGCTGTTGTGGTGGCAGTGTTGATTCTGATGCGGCTGTTTCGTATTCCAGATGATGTTCCCATTGGCTTTGGTTTACATCTATATCGAGCACTTGAACGTGGTGGCGCTTCGCATCTTGCACCAGTTGTGATGGGGAATAAAACCCCATAGGTTGGCTGTTAAGCAGGGCGCAGCAGTAGGCGGCGGGTTCGTAACATTTCAACCACGCGGTGACATACACCAGTAAAGCAAAGCTGGCAGCATGGGATTCTGGAAATCCGTATTCACCGAAACCCTGTATTTGTTGGCAAATTTGTTCGGCAAAGGTTTCGGGGTAATGGCGTTCACGCATTCCTTGTTTAAGTTTATGCTGGAAGGGCTCCAG
>JAESUE010000315.1 GCA_016763235.1 Pseudomonadales bacterium | reverse complement strand
ATCATCAGATCAATTGATGGAAGTGAAAGGCATTGGAGAGAAAATTATTGCTCGGAATGAGGGTTTGATTGAGTTTTAGAATGTGGAATGTTGGGCCGCTGTATTTTGGCTCTAAAAATACAGCGGCATTTTCACCGCTACTCACATCAATACATCTTATATGAAACAGAGATCCTGATTATTTATAACACGCTATTTGATGATGAGATGCTTCCCTAATGGTGGTTTAATTGTATAAAGTCGGCCAGTCTTAAGCCTAAGGCTATGGCTGCAATTGTCGGGGGGGAAGTTCCCGATGTAGGGAATAAGGAGGATCCTGCGATAAACAAATTTTTGGTGCCATACACTTCACAGTCGGAATTTACGACGCCGAACCTTGGGTCTTCGTGCATTCGTGTCCCGCCTAACTGGTGGCTGCCCGCTTTTAGGAATTTTGGCCATGATTTATCCTGAATGCTAGCATCAATTTTTATTCGGCCAAGACCGTTAGATCCCAAAAATCTAGCTAAAGCTTTTTGACTTTCAAGTACCGAACGACGATCAATTTCTTGCATTTTAAGGTCAAGTGATATTCTTGGCATCCCGAATTTATCTTTACCTGAGGTAAGGGTCACTCTACTTTGATGGTTGGGAGCATGCTCCGCGTATGTACCCACTAGCGTTTTGGAAATGATCCTATCTAATTCTAGACTGCGTCTAAATTGCGTTTCGAGCACTTTGTTAGCGTTCGCCATGACCACTGCAATGCTGTTTGTAAAATCTTCTGGAATGCGACCGTTACGCACATCGCCAATTAAACGCCTAAACTGCAAGAATGCAGGGCTGTTTTCTCCTTGGTAATAGTCATTAAACATTAATACTGAATTACAGATTGAAGCGTTTTTGCAAGTCTCTTGGTTTAGTAACAAGTTGACGCGTATATCGGAATCACCAAATTTATGAGCTTGGAATGCGTCGATGACTGATTTCCCTTTCTGGGATAGTAGTAGCTCCGATACTTCTTCGTGAACATGTTGCATGTAGTATCGGCCAACTACATCAAATTTATTGCCCAAACCGTGCGCTGTTTGCTGTTTAGAGTTGAGCAATAACCGAGTATTTTCTATTCCTCCGCATGCCAAGATAACTATTGGACTGGTTACTTCCATTGAGCCTCGGTTGATACAATTAACTTTGACTCCCATTATTGCTTTAGTTGTTTTATGCGTAAGAAGTTCGGTGGCGATAGCTGAATGTATTAGATTGATACTTGATGATTGGGATATATGTTCGTAATAGGAAGTGCGAAAATTTAAGGGGTTTATTTGAGATATTGTAGTACTAAACTCCGTTGTATTAAGGCCTTTATTTACTGTGTTCGTAAAATCTGGATTATCGTGGTTTTGGATTAAATTTGGATCTAGCCTTAAATATCGAGCGGTTTGTACCCAATAAGGAAATAAGTCTTCGCTGCTGATAGGCCACCCACTATTAGGGATCCATGGCCTTGAACTGAAGTCTGACGAATTCAACGGCCTAGACTCTCCGTGCCAGTAATTACTGGTTCCACCGATACAGCGATATCGACTAGTATTTAAGGCGTCTGTTGTAATCCCTACTTGCTGTCCTATTAACGCATCCTGAAATGCTTTGGTCGCATTAGAATCGCCTGCCTCCAAAATCGTACTAGGAATACCTTTTTCCTCAAGAGAAAGTGCTAGAGATATTCCTACAGGCCCCGATCCAACGATGCAAATGGGGACTTTTAGGCCATTACGGGAACACAAAGTTAAGCTGTTTTGTATCAAAAGAATACCCCCGTTATTCGTGCGCCGAAATAGCTAGAAGAATAAATAATTTGACCTCGGTTAGTGACAAAATCCAGCCTTCAATGAGGACAATTTGATTCTTTAGAAAATCGTTTTCGATTTGAGCGCGGATATCCTCTTTGGAAAACAAATGTAAACGGTGATATTCGCTCGGGTATTCCTCGAATAGTTTTCGAGAGCAAATAAGGCCGAACTGAGTGATTTGGTCGAAATAGGAGGCGTTGACGTTAGGCTGGAAAAAGCCAGGGAATATATGCAGCATACCAATACTGGACAGTAGAGCGAATAACTTTCTGCGGGACGGATTCATTTGTCAGTTAACTAGCCTCACTTGTTTGGCTATTCTAAAAAGATAGGGATAGATGACTAATATTTAAATCGAGAAAAATTGACAAGCAGAAAGCCTAGTCTAGAATCTAAGCCTTAGCAACATTTTTTATACTGACGAAGTTATAAAAAGCAGGCAATATAATGAAATCAACGTATCGAAACTTTGGATTTCTTTTAGCCGTCTTGCCGCTATTTTCTTATGGGTGGCTGTTAACCAAACATGGAAACGCTGATATCTGGCTGTTGGCATTGTCTATAATATTTTGCGGTGTTGCTGTACACATGCCAAAGGTTTTTGGCCCTTTTTATAAGTTATGGCAGGGATTCGCCTTACTTCTAAACAAGATAACCAGTCCAATTTTAATGTTGCTCTATTTTATTTTTATCTTTATTCCCGTTGGTTTTTATATACGCGTCTTTGGCGCTACCATATTGTTGCAAGGAATTGATAGCAACAAAGAATCCTATTGGATTAATGTCGATATAGATAACCAGTCTTTCGATTCTCTAAAAAATCAGTATTAAATAGTTGAATAGCATAGAATTTATTTTTTTAATAAGGGTTATTGGAATGGAGTTTCTGATTGAATTCTATCAGTTTCTGAAAATACGCAACAAGCTTTGGATGTATCCTGTGGTAATTGTGTGCGTATTTCTAGCGGGCGTGTTTATATTAGCTGAAAACACCTTGGTTGCTCCTTTTATTTATACGTTATTCTGATGATATCTTGTGCGTACGGAGTCATTTGTATATCTAATAGGAAGTATATCAGATAGGTTTGTTAGGTTTATAACTCCATCTAATGTTGGATCTCATATAGAAATAATTGGAGAGAGAGTTGACCTATATTCTAGGTATATCCGCGTTTTATCATGATAGCGCTGCGGCGGTAATAAAAGACGGAATAATTAAAGCTGCCGCTCAAGAAGAGAGATTTAGTCGTCTAAAATTTGATGCCGCCTATCCTTATCAAGCGATAAATTATTGTCTTTCGTATTGCGAAATTGGAATTGATGATATTGATTACGTTGTATTTTACGATAAGCCATATTTAAAATTTGAAAGATTAATCGAGACTTATCTGACTTTTTCTCCTCGAGGTTTTAATTCGTTTCGTAAGGTAATGCCGGTATGGTTAAAAACAAAATTATTTCAGAAAAAAATATTACAAAAAAATCTGCTTCGTCATGGCGCGGGCTTTGATTCGAATGAGAGGCTTCTTTTTACAGAACATCATATGAGTCACGCAGCGAGTGCATTCTATCCGTCACCTTTCGACGAGGCAATAATACTTACATTAGATGGAGTTGGAGAATGGGCTACTTCAACGGTATCTCATGGTAAAGGAAATGATATTAAAATACTAAAAGAAATACATTTTCCACATTCTTTGGGCCTGTTTTATTCAGCGTTTACTTATTATGTTGGGTTTAAAGTAAATTCCGGAGAGTACAAATTAATGGGATTGGCTCCCTATGGAAAACCGAAGTATGTAAACATGATTCTAGAGAAACTTATTGATATAAAGAATGATGGGTCGTTTCGTTTGAATATGGAATATTTTGGATATTGTGTCGGTCTAAACATGATAAACCGGCGATTCGAGAAATTATTTGGAATGCCTGCGCGAAAACCGGAAAAAACCTCTATAGACGAATTCTACATGGATATCGCTGCTTCTACACAGAAAGTATTGGAAACAATATTATTACGAATGACAAGGGCATTAGCAGAAGAATACAGCGTAAAAAATCTATGTTTGGCTGGCGGTGTTGCATTGAACTGCGTCGCGAATGGAAAAATAATTAGAGAAAATAATTTTGAGCAGGTATGGGTTCAACCGGCAGCTGGGGATTCTGGAGGTGCCATTGGTGCGGCGTTGGCGGGGTGGTATGGATATCTAGATCAGCCGCGACACATCTGCAGTACGAAAATGTATGTTAAAGATGGAATGAGCTCTGCTTTGTTGGGCCCTAGTTTCGATAATGAAAATATAAAATCCGCGTTGATAGACATGAGCGCCGATTTTACGGCGTTAGAAAATTCTGAGCTCACAAAAACCTGCGCTAAGAGCATTGCGGAAGGTAAGGTCGTAGGTTGGTTTCAAGGTCGAATGGAATTTGGCCCGCGAGCTTTGGGGAACCGATCTATTCTCGCGGATCCGCGTATAGATACAATCCAGGAAAAAATAAATAAAGTTATCAAGTATCGAGAGCGTTTTAGACCTTTTGCGCCTTCTGTATTGCGAGAAGAGGTTGCCGAATGGTTTGAAATGGAGGGCCCTAGTCCGTACATGCAATGTACGGCAAAGGTGAAAGAAACTCACGATAAATTAATTTACGTATCTGTTGACGACGGAGAAGATTATAACGAAATAAATACGACGATTAATTTGCCGGCCATTACGCATGTTGATAATTCCGCTAGATTACAAACAGTTTCTAATGAGGACAATCCACTGTATCACCAGCTTTTACTTGATTTTAAAAAAATAACCGGCTGCCCTATTTTAGTCAATACAAGTTTTAACGTTAGAGGAGAACCTATCGTCGCAACTCCCTTTGACGCGTATCAATGTTTTATGCGAAGCGGATTGGATATATTATTTATTGGTAATTTTATGTCAGAAAAAAATAAACAAACGAGTGATCTGAACGAGGAATTATCTAAAGAATACCAATTAGATTAAAAAGTAAGTCGTGGTGTAGTGGCATACTAAATT
>JAESUE010000314.1 GCA_016763235.1 Pseudomonadales bacterium | reverse complement strand
GTTGAAGCACCAATAGCAATAATAAAATCACTTTTAGGTCGAAAGTTATTTGAAACCGGTAAACGGTCGGCTGGCGAAGTGGACTCAAGGGCATTTCCTACGTTGGCACACGCCGCAATGCGTACTTTGCCGACAATCTCACTGGCAAGCTCATTAAGGCCCACGCCCCCTGTGCTCGGTTTAGCAACGTAATCGATGGCACCTAAGGCCAAAGCTTGAAGGGTGATATCAGTTCCTTTCTCAGTCAGAGTCGAAATCATCACTACCGGCATAGGGCGAAGTCGCATCAGGTTTTTTAAGAAGCTCACCCCATCCATTTTTGGCATTTCGACATCAAGCGTAAGCACATCTGGCTTTAGACGTTTTATCATATCCCTTGCTTCAAGGGGGTCGGCAGCCATCCCTACGACATCAATATCCTTCTCGGCATTAAGAACTTCTGCCAGAATATTACGAATCAACAGCGAATCGTCCACGACAACTACTCTAATCATATTGAAACGCGTCCCTATTCATTAAATAGTAACTATTTAGCGAGCTCTGTAACTGTTCAGATTGCATTAAAATTTGAGCGTAAGCTAAAGTGTTACCATTAAAATAACGTAATGTCGCCTTGCTTGGGCGCTGAGTTAATACTCTTGGCATAACTACGCTCTCTTCCTGATATCTGTCCATCTCTTGTTTCTTTTAGTTTCTTCATTTTAACGCGGCCTGTATCACCAAAAAACAACAGTTTTCTGGGATATATACCGCCAACATCATGGCGATTTATCGGCATACCTTCTTGGACAAGATAGGAAAAAACAAAATCGATATTACATTGACCGATGTCCATGAATTCCATCTCGGCAAGCACCTGCCCGCCACCAAACACTTTAACGTCGAGAGTCTCTTTCCGTGAGCCAGCCTTGATCATTTCATTAATTAAGAATTCCATTGCCCAGTTTCCATAGCGCGTTGAATTCCCATCAACACCCTTGATCGGTAGTTCGCCTTTTCCTCTAGGAAGCATGAAATGATTCATTCCGGCGATGCCTCTCTCTACATCCATCATGCATACAGATATACAGGAACCGAGTACCGTAGAAATAATCTCCCCTTTTTTTGTGACGTAGATCTCCCCGGGCTGAATTTTAGCAACAATATTTTTATTTACCGGGTCCCAATAACGGTGAATGGCATTAAAACCAGGCAGCGCCGGGGGAACGGGTCGTTTATCAGCTTGATGCAGAGGCATTAGTGAACTTTTCTATAGATGGTACGACCAAGGGATTTAAACCGAGTAGTGACGCCGTGCAGCGTCTCAGAGTGGCCGATAAAAAGATAACCGCCTTCATTCAATAGGCTCGCATAGCGATCAAAGAGTTTTCTCTGGGTAGGCTTGTCAAAATAAATAACAACATTACGGCAAAATATCACATCAAATTTAGCGGTCATTGGCCAGCTATTCATTAAATTAAGCTGATTAAATGTCACATTTTTTCTTATCTTCTCTGACACATGAAAAACACTTTTATCCTCATTCTTATAATGATCAAACCATTTTTCCCGTTTCCGAATATCGATGCCTTCCACACGATTTAAATTATATTTAGCATTTTTCGCATGATTCAACACACTGGTATCCAGATCGGTTGCCAGTACTTTAGTGTCCCACAAGGTTGAATTTATCTCACGCGCTTCGGCAAGTGTCATGGCAATAGAATAAGGTTCTTCTCCGGTAGAACACCCTGCCGACCAAATTCGAATTTTTTTATCTGCTTTATGCTGCACAGCCAGCTCAGGAATAACGGTGGATGTCAGGTATTCAAAATGGTGGTTCTCTCTAAAAAAAGAAGTCAAGTTGGTCGTAATGGAATTAACGAAATTACCCAGCTCTTCTCGTTCGTTAGATTTCAAATAACTGATGTAATCTGAAAACCCGCTGATTTCTAGAGCTCTCAATCTACGGGCTAAGCGGCTATAGACCATTTCCTTTTTATGCTCAGAAAGAGAAATACCTGTAAACTCACTGGCAAGCGAGCGAATCTGATCGAAGTCCCGATCAGTCATTTCAAATTCCCTATTTTTACGTGCCGATGACATCTAATTTCCTCTCAATACAATTAACATTGACCCACTAAAAAACAACACCCCAATCTTGGTAAAAAACATCTCTAGCGCTTCATAAATAGAGTTACTCGCTGTGTAAATAAACTACTGCGCCAATTCAGAATACTGTGCTTCCGTCTTAAGCAAACGGTCTATATCAAGTAAAATCAGCATTTTCTCATCAATATTATACAAACCATCAACAAAGTCATTAGCCACCTGCTGCTCAACCTCAGGAGATGACTTAATCCCGGAAGAAGGAATGTCATAAACATCAGAAACTGCATCGACAACAATACCGACGACTTTTTTATTCGCACTTTCATCACATATATTTAAAACGATAACGACCGTTACAGGGCCGTATTCCTTACTTTCCAAACAAAACCGCTCTCGCAAATCTGTAATAGGCACTATGGTTCCACGAAGGTTAATGACACCCTTGATATGACGAGGGGAATTGGGCAGCACCGTGGTCTTCTCCCAACCGCGAATTTCCTGCACACCAAGAATATCAACGCCATATTCTTCTCCATCAAGAAAAAATGTCAGATACTGTTTCGTCATATCACCCGTGCTATCTGCAGATCTGGATTGTTCATGATAGTTTTCACTGGAAACGTCTGTTTGTGTCATCATTGTTTTACCTAAGCAGCATGATTTTGATTAGATTGGCATGTTTTTTCGAGACCAAGCTGATCTTTATTTGCAAACATCGTAATATGTCGTGAATATCACAGATCAATGCCACTGTGCCATCACCCAATATCGTTGCACCGGAGAGTCCTTCTACGCTTTTATAATTTGATTCAAGGCTCTTAATAACCACCTGCTGCTGGTCAAGTAGTTCGTCTACAACCAGACCTATTTTTCTAAAATTGGACTCGACAACCACCATCATTTTTGTGTCTTCAATATTATTGTTTTTCTCATACCCAAAAAGTTCACGCAGATTAACAACGGGAATATTTTCATCCCGTAAACGGTACAAATCGATACCGCCCGCAATCGTATTAATATACGACTTCTCCAACTGCAATGATTCCGATATGGCGGTAAGTGGCAATATATAAACACTGTCTTCGACGCGTATAAGCTGGCCATCCACAATAGCGAGCGTTAGTGGCAGGCGTATCGTAAACGTTGTGCCAACACCCTCGCTAGACTGCACATCTAAACTTCCGCTTAATGCTCTAATATTCTGTTTAACGACATCAAGCCCAACGCCCCTCCCTGACACATCGCTCAATTTTTCTGCCGTGGAAAACCCCGGACGAAGAATAAGCTCATGAATTTCATCTTGGGAAAGAGAATCTCCTTTCTGTATTAATCCACTGCTAATCGCTTTCTCTCTAATTTTGTTATTATCAAGCCCCTTTCCATCATCGGAAATTTGAATGACAACAGACCCGCCTTCATAAAAAGCCTTAAGCTCAATACGACCTTTTTTCGGTTTGCCATTTTCAGCCCTTTCCTGCGGAGACTCCATGCCGTGATCCATAGAATTACGTACTAAGTGCGTTAATGGGTCGCCCAGTTTTTCCATGACTGTCTTATCCATTTCGGTCTGTTCCCCCACCAGAACTAAATCAACATCTTTTTCCAACTGTCGATTTAAGTCACGAACTAAACGCGGAAAACGGTTAAAGGCAAAGCTGATAGGCATCATTCGCAAGCTCATCACCGATTCTTGCATTTCACGCGTATTAGCCTCTAGCTGGGCAAGGCCAACCACTAAGTCATTGTGCCTTTCTTCACTGTACTCTTTGCTTAACTGGCAGAGCATGGATTGCGTAATAACCATCTCCCCGACCATGTTAATTAAGGCGTCAACCTTCTCAATATTAATGCGAATAGATT
>JAESUE010000313.1 GCA_016763235.1 Pseudomonadales bacterium | reverse complement strand
TTGCATTCAGCCGGGAAACCCTCGCAGGTTTCAAAGCCCCGAAAAAGGTCGTCTTTCAAGAGCTTCCGAAGACGTCGACCGGCAAAATCCAGAAATTCAAACTCAGGGAAAAAGAATGGAAAGGCTACGATAAGAAGGTCAACTAATAAGCCCCCTGTGTGCCTCTATATTATTATTCGCCCCTCCATATACGTCACTGCATTACCTGAAATTTTCACTCTATCGCCGAGCAGTTCACAACCCACCACACCCCCACGGGTAGAAACCTGCTTGGCTTGCATCGCATCCTTACCCAGTTTTTCAGCCCAATAGGGGATTAACTGGGTAAATGCCGAACCCGTTACAGGGTCTTCATTAATACCGTATTTAGGCGCGAAAACACGACTAACGAAATCGTATTCACTTCCTTTGGCGGTAATAATCACTCCTCTTAAATCGAGCTGCGCTAACAAAGAAAAATTGGGCTGCGCATCCAATACTTGCTGCTCGTTTTCAAAGACCAAGATATAATCTTCAGAAGATAAACAATCAACAGGGGCTACATCAAACGCCTTTAGCAGCTGCGCGGGAATGTCTGTTAACCTAGGTGCTTGCGTGGGGAAATTCATCACAAAACCATTGTTATGTTGCGCCACAAGCAGCGGGCCACTTCGAGATTGAAAATTAATTATCTCAGCCTCATAGCCCAGGAAATTGAAAATCACATAGGCGCTCGCCAACGTTGCATGGCCGCATAAATCAACTTCTGCATTGGGGGTAAACCAACGAATATCAAAACCGCTGGATGTGGCAACGAAATAAACTGTCTCCGATAGGTTATTCTCCTCGGCAATAGACTGCATAAGTTTGTCTGGCAACCACGCATCAAGGGGGATAACTGCGGCGGGATTACCTTCAAAAGGTTTGTTTGCGAAGGCATCTATTTGATAAAGAGTCAGTTCCATTATATTTTTCCAGACAAAATAAAGAGATCGAAATTTTTCATGCACTTCAGGGTTGAATCTGCCTGATGATAAAATTTATGCACCGATGTCACAATCGGTTTGCAGGATCCTGACGGTAAAATAATTTCAATTGTTCATAAACTGGCGACGATAGTCGACATAACGCCTGCGGGTATGTAAAAAAATATCCGCTCGCCACTGCAAAAAACTCCGCTTCATTGCTTGCCCCGTAAGAGTTAATACTGGGACGATGATGATGCGCCAGCTGTTGCTTCAGATGCTCATAGGCATGGCTGAAACTCCGCGTCCATTGCTGTCGTATCATATCGGTGTGTAGCGGCGGCATGCCGTTAGCACGGCCATTAAGCATATCCAGCTTGTGGGCAAATTCATGTATCACCACATTGTGGCCGCGACGTGAAATATCCTGCTCAGAAGAAATATCACTCCAGGACAGAATCACTGGGCCTCTAGACCAAGATTCGCCGCTTAATATTTGCTCTTGATTTGAAACAACCCCCGCTGCATCAATGGTATTTCTTGCCACCCGAAAAGCGCCAGGGTAGATCACCACTTCACTCCAGCCGTCGTAATAATCCAAACCGAGTTTCAATATTGGCAGGCAAGCCTGTGCGGCAATAGTTATCGACACTTCTACCGATACATTGAAACCTTTTACGCCAGTGAGTGTTTTTCGGTGTAGAAATAAGGTTGTCATCTCACGCAAATGGGCTCGCTCCACCGCACTCAAACCCTTAAAAACCCGGGTGCTGCGCATTACTTCTGCCCACACTTTACGCGAAATACGATAATGGCGAAGCGCATAACGAATACGCTGACGTGCAAGCCACTTCATATTTATGCATACCTGCTATTTTTCGGCATTATATTAGTTAAATTCATCGTTGTGACAGTTTCTCTGTTTGTAACTATTCAGCGAACTCTGTAACTGTTCAGATTGCGTTCAAATTTGAGCAGAACAAAGCGAAAAATGTGAGTTTACATGGTTAAATAATCATTTTTTAACGCTGCTATGCTCAAATTTAAGCGTGAGCTAAATAGTTACCTCTGTTTTTAAAATGATACGCCCAATAGATCACTCAGGTCTTCTGAAGTTATCGCGTTGGCTTTTCCCCCACCCTTACCAGAATAAACTGCATCAGCAAGCGCTTGTTTTTTCTGTTGCATGGCAATAACTTTTTCTTCTACTGTGCCTTCTGTCACCAATTTATAAACAAACACTGCTTTTTTCTGACCAATTCGATGGGCACGATCAGTAGCCTGTCTTTCCGCAGCGGGATTCCACCAGGGGTCGTAATGAATTACCGTATCTGCAGCCGTTAAATTCAAGCCTACACCCCCCGCTTTAAGGCTAATCAAAAAGACTGGGACACTACCTCCCTGAAATTTTTCTATCGCTTCATCTCTTTTTCGTGTCTGCCCGGTTAATTTACTGTATCCAATATTGCGTACTTTTAATTCCTCTTCGATCAGACTAAGCATTTTTGTGAACTGGGAAAATAAGAGGATTTTACGCCCCTCTTCTACCATTTCAGGTAACATTTCCATTAGCAACGTTAGTTTTGCACTTTGTGTCACTTTCTTTGCCTGAGGCAACGACACTATTCTTGGGTCACAACAGGTCTGGCGCAGCTTTAACAGCGCATCGAGGATCATAATCTGGCTGCGTGCCACGCCCTTGCTGGCAATTTCCTGGCGTACTTTTTTATCCATTGCCAAACGTACCGTTTCATAGAGGTCTCGTTGTGCTCCCTGCAAGGAAACGGTAGAAATAATCTCTGTTTTTTCCGGTAACTCGGCCACTACATCCTGTTATAGCCGCCGCAACAAAAATGGATTAATACGTTGATTTAACTGCACTTGGCGATGACCATCGGCCTCATTTTCGATGGGTTTACGAAACAGGCGGTTAAAACGTTTTAGATCACCCAAAAACCCCGGCATTAAAAAATGGTAGATAGACCACAGTTCGCCCAAATGATTTTCCATTGGTGTGCCCGTTAAAGCCAAACGATGGTTTGCATTCAGCTGATACACTACTTGAGAGGTTTTAGACTTTGGATTTTTTATACATTGCGCTTCATCGAGTACGATGTAATGAAATTTTTCCGGCAGAAAAAGGGCCTGATCACGATACAGCAATGGATAAGTCGTCGAGATAATATCGTGCTCGTTTATGCTATCGAACAACTCATGACGCTTTGATCCGTGCAGCACCAAAACCTTTAGCTCACTAGCAAAACGGTTGATTTCCCTTCGCCAGTTACCCATCAAGCTCGTCGGGGCAACCACCAGCGCGGGTAAATCCATTCGTCCACTTTGTTTTTCTAGCAGCAGATGCGCCAGAGTTTGCACTGTTTTACCTAAGCCCATATCATCGGCAAGAATACCATTAAACTGATATTCACGAAGAAATTGCAGCCAATTCAAACCCTCTTGCTGATATGGCCGCAGCTCAGCATTAAAATTCTCTGGTGGCGTGACAGACTGAATTCCTTGAAAATTCCGCAAGCGTTCATTGATTCTCTGCAATTCTTCCGCGCCATGCCACGTCAGCCCTGGGTCATTGAGCAGATCATTGAGCTGAACCCCTTGGTGCCGAGATAAACGCAATCGGCCCTCATCATCGAGAGGTTCGTGGTCGTAAAGTTCTACCAAGGTATCAAAGATCGGCATCAAGCGCTCACTGGGTAATTTCAACCAGCGATGATCACCCGCCAAAACCAATACGTGAGGCTGTTCGTTTAAGTGCTCACGCAGCTGTTGCGGCGAATCCATTTCTGATAACATGGCAACCAAAGTCGGCAGCAAATTGAGCGGTTCACCATCAAGGTCGATACCCAAACCCAGGGAGAACCAATCATCACCGTCTTCTTCCAGCTCTGCATGCCACTGTTCCGGCTCTTCAAAACTCAGTTGAAAGCTTTCATCAATAATGATCTGCCAGCCCTGATCTTCTAAGCCGGGGAATTCAACGGCAAGCAGCTCAGACCATTGCCTAGCGGATTCAACCACAGATTCGGCCGCTGGCAGCCAAATTAGGTTTGTAGCAGTTTGCGGCAGGTTGGTTAATGCAAATTTGTGTAATCCATCCTGTGTAGCGGGCTGGCGATTCAGCTGAGCAAAATCACTTTCAAGCACCAACCCCAAGGCACGAAGTACGTTTAACGCTGATAATTCTGCATTCTGATTTCGCGTGACTTTGTAGAGTGTATCCCCCTTACTCCACGTACTCAGTTTCTCCCTTGATAGCGCTGTAAAACATAGTGGGCCATAGTTAAACCCCAGCTCCGCGCAGTGATAACGCGAGCCATTCGCAATGCCGCCCTCAAGCCCTGAGGAATGTTCCCGACTAATAAGGCGCAACTGAAGTTGTGGGTTTTCACCCTCGATACTGACTTCTTTAATATCCAGCTTCACAGGTGTGGGTAAACGATACGTCGGCATATCAATCAGCAAGCGCCTACTCACTTCTTCCAGCTTATCCTGAGGCACCACGGGAGAATCCATAAGCCTCAGCACCTGTTCCCGTGACAAGTGCTCCGACTTCAACAAGCCCAAGCAGCCCGAGTTCGGATCAACATACCAAACTTGCTCTACTCTCCCTATAGATCTAATCGCTGGTTCACTTGAATAAGCGAGGCGCATGCCTCCTTTCGCTTTTTCCCAGTGAAAGGTCAACGCCCTGGGCTCACCCAAACTTAAGGCTTCACCATCTTTATCCAACCAATAACAACGGCCACTGCCAAGCAGCTTATGCAGAGCAAACTCACCCAACTCACCAGATATCTCATAACGATTATCATCGTAGAAACGCGTATAGTAGCCATAGTTCTGTTGTATGGATTGATCAACAATAAGCTGCGCAATGTGCATATCATCGGACAAAAGAAAATCATTATTACGACCGGGATCAGAAACTGAGTTCAGCGAATAACTCGCAGCTTTTCCGTACCCGCCCTTTTTTAACAAACGAACCTTTTTGGGCGACACATAGAATGTCGCATCTTCGTCATCAAGCTCAAGAATATAAATAAGACGGAAAGTGGCGTTAACAGGCAGATTTTCTTGACGCTCATCTCTCGTATAACGAAGCTCGCTAAGGTCATCTAACCAACTATCAACCACATTTAATTTCGAACTATTTTCGGCCAATAGCTGGTTACATATTACATAGAGAAGCACTGCCGCAACATGCTTACAATCATCACCAACAGGACAAGAGCACCGGCCATCGAACCAGTTGTCTCCTTTAGACACTTGAATGGCTTGTTCGTAAACATGGCCGCCTCGCACCCTCGATTGGATATACCAGCTGTCAAGGTCTCCCTCAACATCGGCATTCAGCACGCTCTTCTCTAAAAAAAGATTTTTACCCCGCTGAAAGGCACCAGCGCCACATATTTGTTTTATGTGAGTTAGATCCAAAGTAAACCACCAGCTATTTAATAAGATTGCACCTGCTACGGTGCATCAGGAATAGTTGAGTTTACGGGATAAGACGGTGTTACACACGGAGAAGAAGCAGTTAACGTACACGATTGAGCTTGATTCCGTCAGAAAAGGTGAAAGGGGGGCGCAGTTTCGGCCTGAGCTTTTCCGCCATTAACAAGCAACTCGGCGCTTTGCGACGATATTTTACGCAAAACATTGAAACGATTTATTCTTACTCAGTGGGGAATTAGTGTTGTGATCACGTGAAACGGCTGATGAATAAAAAGGTAACCGCCTTCTTTGCAGCTGTAATCAACGGATATACACCCTTTCAAGCCCCTTCACCGTGGATACTGAACAGTTATCTCCTTTAAGCGGCCTTAGATTCAGAGTCGTCAAACTCATCCATATTAGGGGTTTTTTCTGCACGACCATCTACGAGATACAACAACGGCGGCAGCATAAAATAGGTAGTGAGCAAAGCAATCACAAATGCAATGGATGACATGCTACCTAGGGCCGTATTGGGCGAGAATGCCGATAAGGTTAATACGGAAAAACCCGCTACAAGGATAATGGTAGTGGTTGCCAACGCGACGCCCACTGTACGAAAAGCATAAGCCATGGCCTCTTCGGAGTTCATATTTAACTCTCTCTTTGCCCGCAAATATTTGCTGAGAAAATGTACGGTGTCATCCACAATAACGCCCAATACAATGACAGAAACAAAAGCACCCGACATTCCTAGCTCTCCCACCACCACTGCCCACACGCCATAGGTCATTACAATCGGCACGGTGTTGGGAACCAGGCTAAGCAATCCAAGTTTCATGCTGCGTAAAGAGATCAAAATCACCACTGAAATTGCCAGCAACGCAATGACCATTCCATCAAGCATACTGATTAGGTTACGCTTTGATATGTGAGAAAACATAATGGATGGCCCTACTGCATCTGTCATAGTGAGCGCGGGCGCATTTTCCAGTTGCCATTTGTGCGCACGTTCAACCAAGGCTATAGCATCTTCAGAGTGAATATTATCCATTGTAACAGTCAGGCGGGTCGCTGAACGGTCAGAGTTCAGGGTGTTATCCAAAGATAAACCAAAAGGCAGGCTCATTTCATAAAGAAGCATATATTGGGACGCCAGTGGCCGGCTATCGGGGATGCGATAGTAACTGGCATCGTCCTCATTCATGGTTCGATTCAGCCGCTTCATCGTTGAGGCAATACTATCGATATGCAAGACTTTATCTTGTGTTTTAAACCACTCGCCTAAGGCATCGAGTTGACTCAAATATTCAGGTTCAAATATGCCGTTTTCCCCATTCCCAGCGACAGAATAATGTAGCGCCATCACACCGGTCAGGTTTTCTCTTATAAAATCGTTATCCCGACGAAATTCAATTTCTTCACCAAAGTATTCTGCGAAAAGATCATTAAAACTGGTGGAAGGTATAGCCAAGCCAAGACCAACGCCAACCAGAATAAAAACCCCTAGCAAAGTGTGTCGATAGTCCCTTGCAAAATAATGCAGGGTATCCATGATTTTTTCCTGCTGCTCTGAAGCTTTATGAGATTTTAATGGGATCAACGACAATAGTGCCGGCAAGAAAGCAATGGAATAAAAGAATGCAGCAACAACGCCTAAGGCAACCATGTTTCCCATATCCTGCATGGGGGGTGATTCGCTGAAATTAAGGCTAGCGAAACCAAATATGGTTGTCAGGCTAGTTAGAAAAATGGGCTGAAAATTAATGCGTAACGCTTCATTAATCGCTTTTTCTTTGTCACCACATTTTTCCCATTCATGGAAAAAACTCACCAGTAAGTGAATGCTATCCGCAACACCGAGAGTCAATACGATAATCGGCACTGCGCCGGTGGTATTAGATTGTAAAATATCTAAATACCCTGCTACGCCAAAAGAAAATATCACTGAAAAAGCCACAACGAGTAATGTGCCGACTGTACCCCAAAAAGAGCGGGTTACTACCGCCAGCATAAAAATAAGCAATCCAAACATGATCGGTATCAGTGTTTTCGAGTCATACACTGCGGCTTCTAGGAAGGAAATATTAAGCACCGTCTGACCAGATAAATAGGTCTCTAACCCAGGATATTCCGCCTCCAATTCAGCAGCAATTTGGCGAGCATAATAGACAGATTCAGCCTCAGGGCCGGATGAATCCTCGGGGAGGTTCATCGTTATATTAACGGCTGCAACGTGGCCTTGATCAGATATGAGCCTACCCACTAATAAGGGTTCAGCCATAATCACATCTTTAATCCATTTGACTTTTTCAGGCCCTAACTCTGATTTGTCTTCATAAAGAGATTGTACAAGCAGTTCGTCACCCGTTACCTGCGTATGTTGGTAGTTAGCAAGAGAATCTACGCGGGAAGAGTAAGGAGTTTCCCAAGCTTTTTCTGTGAGTTCCTGAATAGCGCCTAGATTTTCTGCAGTGAAAATATCACCGGATTTTGAAGCCACCGCAATCAGTATGCTGTCCTGTTTTCCATACATATCTTGAAATTTATCGAAGGCTTGAAGCTGGGGATTTTTATCCCCGGAGAAAATTCGATAATCATTCGTAAAACGAAGCTGTGTCGCACCATAAACGCAAACTAAAATACTCAAGATGGTGAGAATAATGATCGGCCATCGATACCGAATAACATAAGGGCCTAATGATGCTTCCATGTACCTATTCCTTTTGAATACAATATTCCACTTATAGAATTTAAAATGACGTCTTAAAGCTGTTTTGAGCGATAAAAAACGACTCCGAGAATTTCTATAGGGTGCTGAAAACCCACAGGGGAAACTAGTTATTTATATTTGTAACACCTCAGCGAACTCTGTAACTCTTCAGATTGCGTTCAAATTTGAGCAGAACAAAGCAAAAAATGGGCATTTATACCTATAGATGATTATTTTTTAACGCTGTTATGCACGAATTTGAGCGTGAGCTGAGGTGTTACTTATATTTTTTATTTTTCTAGCTCAGGAAGTGCGCCAATAAAAAATGGCTTACTTAAAAAGATTGAACGATACAAATCTTACAGACACAAACGGGTGTTTGAATACCCCGTACGCATGTTGAGTCGCGACAAAAAGCAAAAAAACCAGTCAATTCGAATCAGAGAGTCGATCAATTGACCACAGGGCAGCATAGTAAAAGTCCTTAAAAACTCTGGTGATAAGACAAATTATCACCAGAGTGATTTGTAA
>JAESUE010000312.1 GCA_016763235.1 Pseudomonadales bacterium | reverse complement strand
CAGCGCACCAGTGGTTAAGGAGGCTGATTGGGTATACGGCTGGGAAGTTGAGGTAAAAAGTAGCGAAAAAAGAGGCCCCGAAGGGCCTTATAGTTGTTTCTATTTGGTTCTAAAGCTCTGTGAGTGCACCATTTTTGCCGTCGACTTTCGTGACACTAAATGATTGTGACGTCCATGCTAGCGCTGTTTGGTCCGGGTTGTATGCTGTGGCAGAGGAGTCATAATAGCTAGTCACGAGATTTGTATAAAATAAACTAGCAGGGTCTTGCGCTGCAATAAAACCAGGGGTGATGCCGGTAGCTAAGTGGTGAAATGTCGTGGTTAGTGTGGTTGATGTTATGCTGACAATAGCAACACCGTTAACAGCATTATTATTGTGAGTGATGAGAGGGTTGCCTTCTTCCATATAGATATCAAGCTTACTTGTGAGATTCTCGGCGGCGTCTAGGCCGCCTACCGTGCCTGATATTGCACCGGTAACAAAAGTTGCGAAGTTTCCTGATGATACACCTGGAGTAGTAAATTCAATTGCTCTATTCCCTGATGCATTGGCTCCGTGATCTGTTGCAAAGGTTGCGTGGATGTCACCAGAAATAATTATTGTATCGGCCCCTTTGAGTGTTTTCAGCCCGTTTGCCGCAATTGCACCTGTGGGGTCATCCATCAAAATTCTGCGTCTAACAGGGAACCCGTCCCATTGGTCAACATTCAAATAGATTTGTGCTTGCGGGAAAGCTGCTCCAAGACCCTCGCCGTCAAGTTCCTGTCTAAGCGCTGAACCAAGACCTGTGCAAAGATCGGTTCCTGCATTGAGCACCATAGAGGTAAAGGATGTAGAGCTACCTAGAACATTCCATGTTGCGTTACTAACCTTCAGGTTTATCAAAATGCTGGTTTGCTGTGCATCTCCCCAGGCATTGTCGTAATTTGGGTCGATGTAATCGGGGTCAGCTGTTAGAGGGTGTAGTGCCGGTGCGACGGAAGATAGATAAAGTGTATATATATCATACGTGTCTTTTACAACATTATATCGAGATCCGATACCGTTGGAGGATATTACCGAACTTTGATCTCTGCCTAATAGAGCATAGGTCATTCCGTACTCGCGATCAGGGTCGGCACCGAGTAGTGGTACAGGTGTGCCAGCAGCAGCAACAGTTCCGTTTATGAAGTCTACGGCCATTCTGCCTGATACTCTCAAGGCTACCCTTTCATCCAATGCTAACGTTTCAGCTGCAGTGGTATCGGGAACACCAGCAAGAACGTATTGTTGACGAACTACCCCTTGCATAACGGCTTTATAGACTGCAAATGCCGGATCTTCAATATCTACATATTGCTGCACAAGTGAATTAATAAGGTTAGGGCCTAATGTATCGTGAACCATGCTTTGGATATCTGCTGGGATCATTAGTGCAAAGGGGTTGGCTGGATCAAAGGCAGGGTTTGTAATTATTGGCCCTACAAGGGCAGCAACAGTGTTATAGATGAAATCAGCCCCTGGGACAGCTGGTGGTTGGGTGGTACAAGCAGTGAGGGCACCAGCCAGGAATGATGTGATTAATGTGTACCCTAGTTCTAATTCTGGGAGGATCACCTTACCAGGGTATGAGTCTTCTGGAATGACGTGGTCAGGTCTGAAAGTTCTGAAACCAGACATCATCAGATTCAAGTTTGAACCGAAACGGAATTGACGAGAAATGATTGATTGATACAAGTTGTCTGCATCGACTGATATTTGGCCACTAGCTTCAGGCCCACCTGTGTTGGGGACAATATCAATCGGAGTGTATTCAAAGAAGGCTTGTTCTGAGCTCTCTTTTCGAGAGGTGCTTTGCTCGTCAGAAGCCCCATCGTTGTATGTTGCATTGTCTTGCCAAGAATCATCCGAGAATTCGTGGTCGTCCCAAATATTAATGAAGGCAAAATTTTCGTGAACTTGCTGCAAAATCGCATCTGATCTATATGTTTTATATAACTGGCGATAGTTGCTAAGTGATTGTGCAGCATAGTGTGTTGGGCTTGCTGCATTGGGTAGTGGTAATGCGCCATCTTGATCGGTAAATGTTATCGAACGTACATTTGCTTGAAAGCTTGGGTCGCCCGTAGTTTCATATATGTAATCACCGAGATGAACAATGAAATCAACGGAATCTAATTGATCCTGTTCCAAGAATTTAAGTAGCGTGTTGTAGTAGCCATTTACATAATCCTGGCAACTGATGAAGCCAAACTTAACAGGTGTATCAACGTTTCCTTTAGCCGCTGTTTTAAAACGACCTGTTCGAGACGATGTATCACTTGTAATAAATCGATAATAATAGGTTGTAGCAGCATTGAGTTCAGTAACTTTAACTTTCAAGCAGTGATCACTGCTTGATGAAGACGTTAATGATGTCTGAGCAACAATGCCTGAAAATGAAGGGTCGCTTGCAACTTGCACGGTTACGCTTTGGCCTGATGTGCTGCTTGTGCCTAAGCGCGTCCATAAAATAATTGATCCTGCTTTAGGGTCACCCGATGCGACGGATTGTGGAAATATTGTGCCTTCATCGACACTAGAAAATGACACGCCGGCACTATGGCTGGAGCTTTCGCTGCCACAACCAATCAAACCTCCTGCCCCAACGGCTCCAGCGCTAACAACAACGGTTTTTAGAAAACGGCGACGAGTAAAATTGGAGTTCATAGGCTGACCCTTCAGAATTATCTATTGTTATGGTGTTCGTTAGAACTAGAATAGTGCGTATAAATAGAAAATTCTAATTATTTTATGCATTTAGGGCTTTTTTTTTAAGTGAATTAAACGAAAGGATTAGAGGAGGCTAAATTGTGTAAAAAAATTGACATGCCGACTCAGTGAGCTATACATAAAGGTCGCCCGTCAAAACGTGAGCATAAAAAAGGAGCACTTATTGAAGCACTCCTTTTTAAATTAGTATGGTTAACTACTGACCATACTTTGTTTTTGCTTCTTTTCGTCGGGCATGTAACACCGGTTCAGTGTAACCATTGGGTTGTTCTTTGCCTTTTAGTACAAGATCTAGTGCTGCTTGGAACGCTACATTCACATCGAAGTTTGGCGACATATTTCGGTAACTAGTGTCCCCGGCATT